>CBILQL010000327.1:0-6216 GCA_966238865.1 uncultured bacterium | reverse complement strand
CGATGCCGATTCCGACCCTTCGCACCCTCCTCTGCCTCGCCCTCCTGGCCGCCGCCGTCCAAGCCGGCGAACCGGCCTCCTCCGCCCGCGCGGGCGGGCCGAATCCCTGGCTCGCCCAGGAGCGCTTCGCCGTGGGGTTGAAATACACCGGGCTCACCTACCATCCGGACGGAGGCGAGAACGAGGAGCCCTATCCCCGCAGCCTGGACAGCCGGGATTTCTGGGTGCTCCAGGTCGGGGCCCAGGCGGACGGCGACTACAAGCTCCACAAGTACTTCTACCTGCGCACCTCCGCCTCCCTGTACCGCGATTGCGCCGACGTCTGGGCCGGCTTCTTCCATTTCGGCTTCCGCGCCAATTACGACGCCCCCGCCGGCCTCTCCTTCCGAGTCGGCGTCGGGCCCACCCTCATCTGGCGGGAGAACTGGCTGGGCGTGGTGAAGGGGTACAAGCGGGACAGCTTCTTCGGGCCCGCGAAATCGGGGACCTTCCAGTCCGCCTTCATCTGGCACGGCGGGGACATCGAGGTGGAGTACAAGGCCTGGGACCATGTCTCCCTGGTCTACAGCATGATCCCGGGCTGGCCGGAGGTGCTCCACAACAGCGCCGGCCTGCGCTATTCCTTCTGAGGGCGGATAGCCCGGCGGCGGGTGGCGGGTCGCGGGGAGCGGAGGCTGTTCCGGCGGAGGCTATTTCTTGATGGCCTCGATCTTCTCCTTGAGCGTCTCGGGCTGGAACGGCTTCACCACGTAGTTGGCGGCGCCTGCCTGGATGGCCTCCAGGATCTTGGTCTTCTCCGACTCGGAAGTCACCATGATCACCGGCGTGGCCTTGGTGGCGGGGTCCGCCTTGAGCTTCTTGAGCGCCTCGATGCCGGTCATGTTGGGCATGTTCCAGTCCATGAGGACCAGCTCGAATCCGCCGCCCTTCATCTTCTCGATCGCCTCGGCCCCGTCCTGGGCCTCGGTGACGTCGGTGAGGCCGATCTTCTCCAGGGTGTTCTTCTGGATGCGGCGCATGGTGTTCGAGTCGTCGACGAGCAGGATTTTCATTGTGATGCCTCCGCTGGATAGGCTTCGGGGTTCTCGGTTTCCGGTCAGGCGTCCACGCTCTTGAGGCTCACGGCCAGATGGAAGCCGCCCACGGGGGTCTCGAAGGGGACGATGAACGAGAACACGTCCTTGGGCTCCATGACCTGGTGCCCGGTCCCGAGGATGACGCTGGGAAGGGAGATGCTGATGTTGAACTCCGTGAGGCCCCGCTTCGCGTAGCCGGCCACGATGTTGGCCAACTCGCCGATGGCGTCCACCACGTCCTTGTTCAGGTCCTTGGCGTCCATGCCCACGAACTTGTTGGTGATGGCGATGGCGGAGGCCTTGGGGAAGCTCAGGGCCACCATGCCCTTGGCGCCGCCGGAGAGGCCGATGATGCCGGTGATGTCGTAATCCGATCCGGAACCCTTCTTGAGCTGCAGCTTGCCCGGCTTGGCTTCCATCCCGATCATCTTCGTGAACGTCTCCATGGTGGAGGTCACGAAGGGATTGACGTGCTCGACTTTCACCGTTGTAGGCGGCATTTCGCTTCCTTGGATTAGGTTTCGCTCTTGAAGTTCACGGTCAGCAGGAATCCGCCCAGCGTGGTCTCGAAGGGGACGATCATGGGCACCACTTCCCGCTTGCTCGTAAGCTCGTGCTTGTCGCCGAGGACGACGGTGGGGAGCGAGATGGCGATCCTGTACCCGGCCAGGTCCCTCTTGGCGTTGCCGGCGACGATGTTCGCCAGCTCGCCGATGGCGTCCACCACGTCGTCGCCCATCATCACGATCTTCTCCCCCACTAAGGCGGAAACGACCTTGAGCGCCGTGATGCGGGGGAAGCTCAGGGCGACGCTGCCCTGGGCCCCGCCGCTGAGCCCGATGATCCCCGAAATGTCCGAGTTCATCTCCTTGCCGGTGCGCAAGGCCACCTTGCCCGGCCTCGGGTCGGCCTTGATCATGGTGTTGAAGGTCTCGATGGTGGCCCGGATGAAGGGATTGATGTGTTCGACTTTGACGGACATGTGTCGGCGTTGCGCGGTGTGCTGGTATTATAGAGGTGATCCCGCGAGGTAATCAACCGGTTAATTTCGCGCTTTCGCCGGATTCCGGGCCGTCCCGGGGGGGCCGCGAAGCCCCTCCGGGGAGATCAGAAGCTGAGCGTAACGGTAGGCACCGGCATGGACGAACCGCCCGCCTGGGAGAGAGTGAATCCCACTTCCGGACCCTTGTCTTCCGGCTCGGGCCTGCCGTCCCGGTAGGTCCGCTCCTTCTCCTTCCTGGCCCAGGGGCGGAGGTGGAGCCTGGGCACCAGGTAACCGCAGAGCGACCCGACGGCCGCCGCCGCCAGGACGTCGCTGGGGAAATGCTTGCCGGCCGCGACGCGCAGCGACCCGACCGTCGCCGCCGCAGCCATGGAGCCTCCCCAGACCCAGGGGACGAGGGGCGATTCCGGGTGCTTCAGCTGGTACGTGTAGCCGGTGAACACCGCGGCGGTGAAGGCGGCGGTGGTGTGCCCGGAGAAGAAGCTGCTCACGTTGTGGCCGGCCCGCTTCTCCCCGTCGGAGGCGGAGGACCCGTAGACCAGGGGCGTGGGATGGACGCGCAACGTCTTGGAATAGCTCACCAGCGCCGAGGAGATCATCAGCGCCTCCTGCAGGAGGACGACGTCCGTGAGCAACCCGGACCACCCCATGCGGCCCTTGTGGATGTCCCAGCCGTCGAGGAGGAACGGGGCGGCGCCCAGGACCCAATTGATGCCGCCGCTGGTGCCGGAGAGGAGGGGGGAGTAGTTGCCGGCCGCCCAGCGATCCATGGGGTGCAGGTCCGAGCGCTTGAGGGAAGCCATGTCCACCGGGGTCTCGCGCGTCTTGGCCAGGGCGGCCCCGGAGTGGTACTTCATGCCCAGTCCGAGACCTGCCAGCGGGATGTCCAGGAGCGGGTTGAGGCCATAGGGCATAGGCTCGGCGGCGCGGCCGGGAACGGCGAAGGAGAGGGTGAGCAGCAGCAACGGAAGTACGTAGAACCGGCGCAATCGATTCATGCTGATCCTTGGATGGGGTAACGGTGGCGGGCCCCTCGGCGGCGCGGAAGATCCGCTCCCGGAGGGATGCCTAGAGTATATCAATTTGATGCGGACCCGACCTCCGCGGGTCCGGAACGCGTCAAGGAAGGGTCAGAAAGATAAGGAAAGGGTAAATTACGTACCTTGCGTGTTACCTACGGGGCGCAGTGTGATGGCCTTCTCGGGGCAGACCTCCACGCAATTGCCGCAGGCGCGGCAGGCCTCGGGATGCGCGGCCCGCGCCTGGCGGTTGCCGTGCACCTTCGCCTTGAGGCGGCCGAGGAAGGACAGGGAGGCCTTGTCCTCGGCGCTGAGGGGCCGGATGGCGAGCACGCCGAAGGGGCAGGCCGGCACGCAGGGGCCCTTGGCCTCGCAGCGCGACGGATCGACGAAGGGCTCGAAACGTCCCGGCTCCTCCGGGCAGGCCGAGGGATCGGGACGGGACGGTCTGGCGGATGGTTTCATCGGCTTCGGCTCCGGGGACGATGGGAGAAGGATAGCAAATCCCCGGCGGCGCCTGCCCGCGGCCGGCGGACGCCGCCGAGCCGGAAGGCCTACGCGGCTCCCTGGACTCCGTAGTTGGTGACGGACTCGAGGCGGACCACCGGGCCGTTCTGCCACAGCGCCCGCAGGCGGGAGAGGACGGTGTCGCGGGAGAAGGGCTTGGACAGGAATTCCACCCCGCGCAGGTAGAGTCCCTGGCGGATGTACAGGCCGTGGCTTTGCACGGCGTCCAGGTAGCGGGAGGACATGAGAATGACCTTGGTGCGGGGACGCAGGGTGGCCACCTGGATGGCCAGGTCCCAGCCGCTCTTGGGTCCCACCGCCACTTCCGAGAGCAGGATGTCCACGGCCAGCCTGGGGGAGGAGAGGTAATGCTCCGCCGCGTCGCCGTTCGCGGCCTCCCAGCAGCTGAATTCCGTGCCTTCCAGGAGGGAACGGACATGGTCCCGCATCGCGGGATTGTCGTCGACGAGCAGGATGCTGATCTTCCGATCCGTCAGCATGGACGCTTTCCGGGCACGGTACCCTCCCCACTGTGAATAAGTTTTTTCGCGGAGGGGAGGGAAATTTTTTCCGGGAATCGGGGCTTTCGGCTTCGCCGCGCCCCGCTGTTCAGTTGACCGCGACCAGCTCCACCCGGCGGTTCTTGGCCCTTCCCTCCTCGCTGGCGTTGGATGCGACCCTACTCGTAGCGCAGGGCGTCGATGGGGTTGAGGCGGGCGGCCTTGCGGGCCGGGTACCAGCCGAAGAAGATGCCCGTGGCCGCGGAGAACGCGAAGGAAACGAGCAGGGAGGAGGCGGACACCTGCACCGCCCAGCCCTGGAACCGGCCCAGGACCGTGGAGGCGCCCACTCCCAGGGCCACGCCCAGCAGACCTCCGAGCACGCTGATTACCACGGCTTCCACCAGGAATTGCAGCAGGATGTCCCGGCCGCGGGCGCCCACCGCCAGGCGGATGCCGATTTCCCGCGTCCGCTCGGTCACGGAGACCAGCATGATGTTCATGATGCCGATGCCGCCCACCAGCAGGGAGATGGCGGCGATGCTGGAGAGCAGGACCGTCAAGGTCCGCGAGGTGGCGGTCATGGCCTCGGAGAGCTCCTGCTGGGTGCGCACGCTGAAGCCGGCCTCCTCGCCGTCGGGCACCTTGAGGCGCCGCCGCAGCACCTCCTCGATGCGCGCGGAGGCTTCCGGCACGACCTCCTTGGAGGCGGCGGAGGCGACGAGGCTCTGGATCTGGTTCGAGCCCTGGAGCTTGCGCTGGACGGTGGTGAAGGGGGCGATCACGATGTCGTCCTGGTCCTGGCCGAAGGAGTTCTGCCCCTTGGCCGCCAGCACGCCGGCCACCCGGAACGGCAGGTTCTTGATGCGGATGATCTTGCCGACCGGGTCCTCCTCCCCGAAGAGGTTCTGCGCCACCGTCTTCCCGATCAGGCAGACCTTGGCGGCGCCCCGCTCCTCCGAGACGCCCAGCGGGGATCCGCTTTCCAGCTCCCATTGGCGGATCTGCAGGTATTCCGGGTACGCGCCCATGATGCTGGAGCGCCAGTTCTGGCCGCCGTACTTGAGCTGGGCCTGGGTGCGCGCCATGGGGGAGATGTAGCGGATGGATTCCACCTCCTTGCGCAGGGCCTCGACGTCCGGCTCCGTGAAGCGGCTCGAGGACCCCGCCTCGCCGCGCGCGCCGCCGCCGGCCGCGCGCTGGCCGCCGGGATACACGTTGATGAGGTTGGTGCCGAGGCCGGCGATGGATCCCTCCACCGACTGGCGGGCGCCTTCGCCCACGGCCAGCATGGCGATCACGGCCGCCACCCCGATTATGATGCCCAGCATGGTGAGGAAGGTGCGCAGCTTGTTGCGGCGCAGGGAACGCAGGGCGACGCGAAGCAGGGCTGTCGGGCTCATCCCAGTCCCTCCCCGGGCGGCGGGAGTTCCTTGAGGGCCTCCTGCGCGGACCTGGGCGCCGGGTTCCGCTCGTCCTTGACGATGAGCCCGTCCCGGACGATTACGAGGCGCGTGGCGAAGGCGGCGATGTCCGGCTCGTGGGTCACCAGCACCACGGTGATGCCCTTGGTGTTGAGGCCCTGGAACAGGGCCATGATCTCCACGCTGGTGCGCGTGTCCAGGTTGCAGGTGGGCTCGTCGGCCACGATCAGCAGGGGAACGTTGACCATGCTGCGGGCGATGGCCACCCGCTGATGCTGCCCGCCGGAAAGCTGGTTGGGATGGTGGTGCGCCCGCTGGCCGAGGCCCACGGCGGACAGCGCCTCCAGGGCGCGTCGCCGGCTCTCGGCGGGGGAGAGGTCGCGGCGGTACAGCAGGGGGAGCTCGACGTTCTCCAGCGCGCTGGTGCGCGAGAGCAGGTTGAAGGACTGGAATACGAACCCCAGCTTGCGCCCGCGCACGCGCGCGAGCTCGTCCCGGGACAGGGACTGCACAATCTGGCCGCCGAGCTCGTAGCTGCCCCCGCTGGGCACGTCCAGGCAGCCGAGGATGTTCATCAGGGTGCTCTTGCCGGACCCGCTGGGGCCGCTCACGGCGACGAATTCCCCGGGATATATGTCGAGGTCCGCGCCCTTGAGGGCCTGCAGGGTGACATCGCCCATGCGGTAG
>CBILQL010000326.1:0-6218 GCA_966238865.1 uncultured bacterium | reverse complement strand
GGACAGGCCGGGCGCGAGGCCCTGAGGCAGACCACCTTCGCCCCCGCCCGCAAGGGCGGCCTGGCGGTGGCCTTCTGCGGCCTGGAGCAGCCCTTCGAAGTGAAGTTCGGGAATTGAGGGAGGGGTAATGCGCCTGTCACCGTCCACACTGCTCCTGCTCGCGGCCGCCTCCCTGGCCGGCGCCGCCCCAGCGTCTTCCGCGGCGGCCGGCGCCGCGCAGGCCGCCAAGGCCGCCCCGGGCGGGTCCGCATCCCCGGCCCCGGCGCTGGCGCCGCGCCAGAGCGCCATCGACATCGTGAACCGCGCCAACGAGCTCTACAACCGGGGCGAGTTCGCCAAGGCCCTCATCCTTTACCGCAAGGCCGAGGCGCGCGGCGCCGAGCTCGGCACCGTCTCCTTCAACATCGGCAACTGCCTGTACCGCCTGAACCGCCTGCCGGAGGCCGCCGCCGCATTCCGCAAGACCGACCGGCTCACCGAGGGCAGGAACCTGTCCGCCGCCTTCAACCTGGCCGCGGTGCTGTTCCGCCTGGAGCAGTACGGCGAATGCATCGCCGTCTACCGGCGCGCGCTGCGCCAGGATCCGGACAACGCCAGCGCCTGGCTGTACCTGGCGGACGCCTACGCCCGCACGCGCGACTACGTGGGCAGCCTGCAGGCCCTGGAGAAGGCCCGCGCCCTGGAGCCCGACGACCTCTCCATCATCTACCAGATGGCGGAGACCCACGCGGCGATGAAGGAGTTCCCGGCCGCGGTCTCCCTGGTGCGGGAGGCCTACGCCCGCAAGCCGAGCGAGGTGGACTTCCTCTTCTACATCGGCGACCTGCACCGCAGCCAGGGCAGCCTGGAGGAGGCGGCGTCCGCCTACCGCGAGGGTCTTTCGCTTCGCCCGGGGGATCACGAGGCCATGTACAAGCTGGCCGACGTCCTGGCCCAGGACAAGAAGCGATGGAATGGCTGCAGAAGTCCCTGGATCTCCAGCCCGACTACACGGACGCGGCCGTGTTCCTGGGCAACCTGGCCTTCGACTCCAAGTGGTGGGACCGCGCCTCCGCCGCCTACATGCAGGCGCTGGCGAAGGGGAACCGGGAAGGCCTGGAGGGCCTGCGCAACCTGGCCTACGAGTTCCACCAGCAGGGCCGCAACGACCGCGCCGCCGAAACCCTGGAAGCCGCCCGCCCCCTGCGCCCCAAGGACGCCACCCTGGCGGGGGAAATAGAGCAATACCTCTCCCTGGAAAAGAATTCCCGCGAAGCGGCCGGCTCCAATCCCGCCCTGTCACCGTGAAAATCCCGCCCCGCCTCCTCCCTCTCGTCGAGGACGGCATCATCGAGGAAGTCCTCGCCCAGGTGAGGAGCGGCAAGGAGGCGGACGTCTTCGTCGTCCGTGCATCCGGGGAGGTGCGCTGCGCCAAGGTCTACAAGGAGGCCCACGTCCGCAGTTTCCGGCAGGCGGCGCTGTACCGGGAAGGCCGCAAGGTGCAGAACAGCCGCAGCGCCCGCGCCATGTCCAAGCGGACGCGGTACGGCCAGCGGGAGGCGGAAACCTCCTGGATCAACGCCGAGGTGGAGGCCCTGAACACCCTGAGCGCGGCCGGCCTGCGGGTGCCGAGGCCCTACGGCTTCTTCGACGGGGTGCTCATCATGGAGCTGGTCCTCGGCGAGGACGGCGGGCCGGCGCCGCGGCTCGACGATATCACGCTCTCTCCCGAGACCGCATTCCTCTACCACGAGGAGATGATCGCCCAGATCGTGCTGATGCTCTGCGCGGGGATCATCCACGGCGACCTGTCCGAGTTCAACGTGCTCGTGGACGCGGACGGCCCGGTGATCATCGACCTGCCCCAGGCGGTCAACGCCGCCGGCAACAACAGCGCCGAGATGCTGTTCAAGCGCGACGTAGACAACATGGCCCGCTATTTCGGCCGCTTCGCGCCCGAGATCCTCGGGCTCAAATACGCCAAGGAGATCTGGGCCCTGTTCGAGAAGGGGAAGCTCACGCCCCACGTGGAGCTGACGGGCCAATTCCAGGAGCCCAAAAAGCAGGCCGACGTGGGCGGCGTCCTATCCGCCATCGGCGAAGCCCGCAAGGAGCACGAAAGCCGGAAGCCGGGAAAGGCGAGGGGAGGCGAAGCGGGAAGGCCCCTGCAGGAAACCGGAGGCGGCTCCCAACCCAACCGGGGCGGGCCGTCCGGCCGGGAACACCGGGGTCCGCGGCATGCGCCGGGACCGCGGCAGGCGCAGGGCCCGGCGGACAGGCAGGGTTCGCGCGGTCAGCCTGGCCCTCCGTCGAAGCCCGCGGCGCCCGCGCCACCGCCGAGGCCGCAGGGCGACTCCCATTCTCGCGACACGTGGGGACGACGGCCCTCCGACGGACGGAACCGGCGTCCGCCGAATTAGAAAATTTTCGACGCCTCCGATTCCAAGTCCTGGCACACTGGATCAAGTAGCCGGAGACCCGCGCACCGGCGCTAGCCGGTAAGCGGGCATGGCGGGAAATTTTCCCTTTGCGCCTTGCGCATTGGGAAAATTTCCGTTCATGCATACAGAAGGCCCCGGCTCTGCCGGGGCCTTCGCGCAGAATCCCGGCCGCGTCGCGCCGCCTCCGGGATTGTCGCGCTTCCTATCGCGCTTCCAGCTCGGCGTGCTCTTCCTTGAAGGCTTCGATATCCTCCGCCACGCCGGCGGCCGCGTCCTCGTCCAGGGCCTTGCGGGCCCGGGGAAAGAGCTCGCGCTCCTCCTCGTCCACGTGGCGCTCGACGATTTCGCGGCAGGCGTGCAGGCCGGCGATCCACTCGGCGCTGCCCTTGTCCATGGAGTCGAGCGCCTCCAGGCGTCGCAGCATGTCCTTGTGGTCGTCCAGGGATTCCAGGATCAGCTCCCGGGTCTCGGCCTCGCCCTTGAGCAGGCTGTAGAAATACTTCTCCTCCGCCCGGGAATGGACGTCCAGTTCGTGGTACAGAGTGGAGAAGATCTGTTCCCGGCCGGCGATCTCCGATTCCCCGGTGCCTTCCAGGCGGAGGAAGAGGTCCCGCACCCGTTCGTGGTCCTTGTGCAGCATCTCATACAGGTTCATGGCCGTTCCCTTTCCTGTTCCGCCCGGCCGTCTTTCCGGCGACCCAGCGGCTTGATGGCCGGAACGCCGGACGGATCGCCCCGCCCCGGGATCCGGAAACCGGACCCGGTCGGGCACCCCGTCGGGCGCACCGCGGCAGGCCGAATCCGGCCTGACCCCGGCCTGTCCGGAAAAAAAACGGACGCCGCCTACTTTCTAAACAACTTTTTTCGACGGTACTCCGATAGGATTCCCGACACGTGTTCATGGGAGTAATCACATTTCCGCAAGGCCGGCGCGTCGGCTGGCCAGGGAGCGCACGGCGTCCAGGGCCGGGCGCAGCGGGGCCGCGGCGTGCAACGCGCGCAGCAGGATGCGCAGCGCCGGGGTGCGCCCGCGCAGGCACAGGTATCCGCGTATCGCCTCGCCCCCGAACTGCGCCTTGAAGAAATTGATGCCCGCCTCCGGGCTCCCCGCCCGCGCCCCGGGAACGATCCCGCCCAGGTCGAAGCGGCGGAATCCCCGCGACCGGGCGCGGCGCATGGCTTCGAACAGGATGCCGGCATTGGCCTGGGTCTTGCGCACCGATACCCCGTACCGGTAGCGGTATACGCCGACTGAGGGCGCGGGCAGAAAGGCCGCCGCCTGCACCAATTCCCCGTCCGCGTCCCGGGCCAGGAGGATGTCGAGATCGGCTTCTTCGCCGGGATCCGGCACCAGCAGGCCGCGGCGGAGGGCGAACTCCCCGTAGGCGCGGTAGAAGGCCTCCCGTTCCGCGGCGGCGACGGCCCAGGTAACCCGCACGGAACGTTCGGCGCTCCGTATCGAAGCCCTGGCGCGCGCTTCGAAGCCGGCCAGGAGGGCGTCTTCGCCTCCCTCCAGGGAGACGATCCGGGTCCATTCCGGGATGCGGCAGTCCCAGCGTTCCGCGCTTTCGTGGCTGCGCAGGGCCGCGATGTCGGCGATGGAAGCCGCATAGGCGGCCTCGTCGAAGAAGAAGCCCTCGTAGCGGAGTCCCAGCACCCGGCGCCGCAGGATCATCGCGCAGCGCCTCCGGGCGCGGCGGCGGCCGGCACGGCGCCCCCGGAGACCGCCGGATCTTCCCCGGCGGCGGCGTCCCGCCGCGCGAGCGAAAGCAGCACGCCGATCCGGTCGCGGCGGATTTCCCGGGCCGACCAGCCCAGGGCGTCGAGCTCGGCGATCAGCGCCTGCCCGAAGGGGCCGTCGCGCTCCTCCGGCTTGAGGGCCAGGAGGCCGGGCGCGAAGGTCGCCAGGGCCCGCGGCAGCCATTCCTCCCGGCGCGGCCCCTGCAGCCCCACGCACAGTCCGCGGCCCAGGTAGTTGATCTGGCACAGCTCCGCAGCCAGGTAGAACCGGTCCGCGGGCAGGGCCGCGCCCAGGGCGTCGGCGTAGGCCCGCGCCGCCGCGTAGGGGACGCCTTCCAGGGAGGCATAGTGGCGGCGGTAGAAGCGATGCGGGTTGATCACCGGCAGCACGAGCAGGACCGCCAGCCCGGCCGCCGTGACGGAGACCAGGCCGCGGGGCAGGAAGGCAGATTCCGGACCCGGCGGGAGGTCTCCTGGCCGCACGGCAGCGCCGACCGGTCCCGCATTCGCGCCACCGTGCGGTGTCCAGTTCGGTCTCCCGTGCGCTCCCCGTGCGAACCGGCGCGCGGCGAAGGCGGCCGCGCCGCGCAGCACCCCCAGGGCCTCGGATACGCCGTAGGCGTATACGAAGGGAAGGAAGGGGGTGAAATACCGGATGCCGCCCCAGGAGTTGTAGCCCGCGTAGCAGCAGGCCGCCGCGGACAGGGCGAAGCCCCAGGCGGCGGATGCGTGGTAGAAGCGGCGGCGCCGCAGCAGGGCGAGGGCGGCGAAGGCGAGCGGCAGGACTTCCAGGCCCTTCTCGAACTCGTGCAGGGCGGCGAGGAAGTTGGGGATCCCCCGGAGCACGCGCGCGAAGGGATAGAGGATACCGTAACGGGCGAGGAACTCACCGGCGGACAGGGTGGCGCTCTCCTGGTGGCTCTCGCGCAGGAGGCCCGCGGATCCGCCCACGTGCAGCGGGTTGCCGAATTCCAGCCAGTTGCGGACGAGCCACGGGGAAAGGGCGGCGAGCAGGACCGCCAGCCCCAGGGCCGCACCGCGCCAACGGACGCGGAGGGGCCGGAGGGAGGCGATGCCCGCCAGGGCCAGACCCGGGGCCAGCAGGAGCCCGTTGGGGCGGACCATGGCCAGCAGGGCGATGAGGAGGCCGGAAACGGCCCAATGGGCGCGCCCCTCCGCCGGGAGCTTCTGGACGGCGATGAGCCATAGTGCGAGCACCAGGCCGAAGAGGCCCTCGCAGTATACCGCCGAGGTCCAGGTGAGCTGCAGCGGGGACAACGCCATGACGAGAGCGGTCAGCGCCGCGCAGGCCGCGCCGAAGCGCAGGCGTACGGCGTACCAGGCCGCGCCCAGGAAGGCGAGATGCACCGCGGCGACCAGGGCGCGCGCGGCGACATAGGAGGGGCCGAAGACCTTCATTCCCAGGGCCAGGAGGACGGCCAGCGCCGGGAAGCGCATGTCGTCGGGGCGGGGCAGGGTGTAGGGCTCGAGGTAATGGTATTCCAGCCAGCGGGTCGTGAAGCCCTTGCCGGCGGCGATTTCGGCGGCGGCGGCCAGCCAGGACCCTTCGTCCCCGGCGGGCAGAGGGCCGGCGGCGACGCGCGCGGCCAGCAGGCATCCCGCGAGCGCGAGGCACAGGCAGAGGGCCGCGAACTCCAGGAGGGAGACGGCCGGGGGGGAGACGGCCGTGGGAGAGGGTTTCACCATGAAATAGGCATGCCTCGGAGTGGATCGGCGGCGCGGACCTTTGCGGCGATTCCATGGCTATTCTATAATGGTTGCCGGGTACGCGGCAATGCGGGCGGATTCGCACGAGCACAGGCTTCCGGATGCGGCCTCCCCCCGGGAGGCCTCCATGGATTCCGCGGGGAAGGCTACCGCGGGCGCCCGCAACCGAAACGTGTTCGGCGCCGCCGGCACCGTGCGGCGCTATGCCTCCCTGGAAGGCCTGCTCCCCGCCGAGGCGGCCATCCTGTCGCGGCTCGGCGGCGAGCTGCGCGGGCTCCGCATGCTCGACCTCGGCTTGGGAGGCGGCCGCACCACGCCGCATTTCGCGCC
>CBILQL010000325.1:0-6226 GCA_966238865.1 uncultured bacterium | reverse complement strand
GGTACAGGGGCAGGCCCGCGGCCTTGGCCGCAAGGTCGTGCAGCGCCATGTCGAAGGCGCTCTTGATGGTGGTGTTGAAGGCGAGGACTGCGTGCAGTTCGCCCATGCGGGCGGCGATGTCGAGGGGGTCCTTCCCCTTGAGAAGGCGTGCGAAGTCCTGCGCCACCTCGAAGCAGGTTCCCTGGGTCTCGCCCGTCAGCATGGGGAAGGCCGAGCATTCCCCCATCCCGACCAGCTCCCCGCCGTCCGGCCCCGCCCCTTCGGCATGGATGCGGAGGAAGGTGTTCTGGGCCACGGTGGAGGTCTCCGTGGCGATGACGAAGGGCTCCATGGGCAGCGCCAGCTTGAAGATCTCGATATGGGTGATGCGGGTTGTCGCCATCGGGAGGATAGGGGAGGTGTCGGAACCCCTGCAATAAGGATAGGAAATTCCGGGGCTCAGCGCGCCCGGGTCGCGCCGGGAGGGGCGAGCCCGGCAAGTTCCACGATCGCGGCGATCCGGGAGCGGATCGCGGCTTCGTCCCTGGCGGGTTCGCCGGCATCCAGGAATGCCTCGAAGGCCCGCAGGGCAATCAAGGCGCGCTGGGCCGGGTCGGCAGGAAGCATGCCCGGCGGGAAGTCCTCAGCATGCCGCTCGAGGAAGCGCGCGGCGGCCTGGACAGCGGCGTATTCCCGGCGATCACGGTCCGCGGGGAAGGCGAAGCGCCAGCGCGCAGCCTGGGCGGCGATGCGCGGCTTCCCCTCCTCGACAGCGGTGCCGGTGGCCGGGAACAGGCGGCAATCGTATCGCCGGCAGGCGCGGGGACGATGCGGATAGATGGAGCAGGCATTGTCGATGAACATCGGGCAATGCCCGTTCTCGCGGTATCCCAGCAGCCGATGGCCCTTGGGCAGGCCCGGGGCGGGAAAGAGCAGCGCCTTGGGGATATGGGCCAGGGTGTCAGTCTCGTCCGGGGCGATGGGGATGAAGTAGGCGGACGTGCAGCATCCCCGGCATTCGCCGCAGGGGACCGCGGCGCCCTCTCCGTCGCGGCTGCCTTGCGCCTGGCGGAAGCTTCGCAACCAGGCGGAGAACGCCTCGGTCGGAATGACCTCGGTGGGGATGTCGGCAGTAGGGATGACCGCAGCGGGAATGGCTTCGGTAGGTATGTCCGCAGCTGGGATGGCGTCGGCGGGGAGGCTCGCGTCCGGTTCGGGCATGGGACGGGTGCTCAGAGGTATTTCCCGCCCGCCCCTTCCGGGTCCAGGGGACGGAGGACGGGGCGTTCCCCGAAGCGCTTGCGGGACTGCTCGATGGCCTTGGCCTTCTCCACCTCGCGATTCCGGGACGGCGCCGTCGTGACCAGGGATTGGACCAGGGTGCGGGCGGCGGCGTGGACCTGCTCCACAGCCAGGTCGAAAGCGGCCTCGTTGGCCTGGGAAGGCTTGCTGAACCCGCTCAGTTTGCGCACGAATTGCAGGGCGGAGGCGCGGATCTCCTCCTCGGTGGCGGGAGGCTCGAAGTTGAACAGGGTCTTGATGTTCCGGCACATGGGAAGGCTCTCCGGCTGAGGGGCGGGGCCCTGCCTGCATGGTCCGGGGCCCTATCATCAGCTTAAAAAAACCTCCCGGGTCCGGAAAGCCTGGGTCCCGGTCCCTTGCTGGCTGGGCCTCTGCCCGGGTCCGGCGCGGCCGGGTCCCGGGACGGTGCCTACCTAGGCCACCGCCTCCAGCTCCGGCTCGTGCTCCGGCTCCTTCTCCACCGTCACCGGGGCCGGCTTCGAGAATCTGCCGCTGCCGAAGAGCACCGCGCCCACCGCCAGGTAGGCGACCACGACACCAAGGTTCTGGGCCACGCCCACCGCCTCCCCGTGCATCAGGCCGAAGAAGGTGAGCACGCCGCCGGCCACCGAGAAGCCGGCCGCCTTCGCATAGGCATGGTCGATGATGTAGATGGCGATGGCCCCCAGGACGATGCCGGAAAGGATGGGGCCGCCGCCCAGGACGGGATCAGGGCAACGACGATGGCGGGGGCGTGGCGGCGCGGGCTCTCCTGGAAGGCCTGGGAGCCGATGCGCCCGCCCATGGCCTTCCAGCCGGGGTGGCCGATGTAGACGGCGTTGATGTAGGGGTTGCCCATCACGCAGCCGATGAGGCTGATGACGCCGTCGGCGGTGAGCACGCGCGTGGTGGGATAGTCGTCGCCGGACGCGGAGGCGCTCACCACGTTGTCCATGGCCTCGACCAGGTCGTAGATGCCGAAGGGGATGGCGGTGACGAGGATGACCTTGAGGAAGTCCCAGTGGAGCCCGCCCAGGATGAGGCCCAGGGTCGGGTGCGGCACGTTGAAGCCGAAGGTCTGGAACGAGGACTTGAGGGCATTGAGGCTCATGCCGCCGTAGTCCAGGCCGAACAGGTTGGAACCCCAGGCGATGAGGGCGCCGGCGGCGATGGCCACGAGCCCGGCGGGGATGCCGCCGTACTTGACGCCGCCGAACCAGCTCACCAGGATGATGGCGAAGCACACGAAGCCGACCATCGGCGTCATGAACATCTCCAGGGCCGGCTTCATGGAGATGAAGGTGATGGCCACGCCGGCCAGGGCGCCCAGCAGGGCGGCCTTGGGGGTGATGCGGCGAACCAGGGGCGCCAGGAACCCGCCGGCCATGAGGATGAAGCTCTGGATGAACACCCAGACCAGGCCCGCCTGCAGGCCCTTCATGGGATCGCCGGTGGCCAGCTTGACAGGCAGCATGATGACCAGAGTGACGATGAACATGTGGGGGACGCTGATGCCCGAGGGCAGGGCGCAGACGTCGGAGCGCCCCGACGCCTTCGCCAGCTTGTAGGCGAGCCAGGCGTAGTAGCCCGTGCTCAGGCACATCATCAGGCCGGCGGCGGGCAGGATGCGCCCGAACACCAGCTCCCGCGGCATCTGCAGCACGAAGAGGAGCAGGCCCGAGAGGGTGAGCAGGTTGACCAGGATGTTGGTGCCGAACCCGAATAGGGCGTTCCAGTCGCCCGGGACCCATAGCTTGGGCTTGAAGGCGGATGTCGTCGCAGTCGCAGATGCAGGCATAGGCATGCTCCGGTGGTTGGGGTGGAAAGACGATCTCGAAACCGCGGCGGCGGACCCGTGCGGGCCGCCCCGGACAGGGAGGCCGCCTAGCTAGGCGTTCCTGCCCAGGGCGGCGAGCACCCGGGCCGAATCCGCCACCCAGCCGAAGATGCCCCCCTGGGCCTTGATCATGCGCAGCCCCATCTCGTGGAACTCCGGGAAATAGGACGCGCAGCAGTCGCCGGGAACCACGCAGCGATAGCCGCGATCGTTCGCCTCGCGCACCGTGGTGTGCACGCAGACCTCGGTGGTGACCCCGCACACGATCAGGTTCTCGATGCCGCGGTTCTGGAGGATGGCCCCCAGGTCGGTGGCATGGAAGGACCCCTTGCCGGGCTTGTCGATGACGGGCTCCCCTGGATGGGGCTTCAGCGCGTCGACGAGGTCATGGCCCTTCTCCCCGCGGATGAGGATGCGGCCCATGGGCCCCAGATCGCCGATGCGGAGGCTGGGAGCGCCGCGCTCGATCTTGGCCCTGGGGGCGTCGCTCAGGTCCGGGCGATGGCCTTCGCGCGTATGGATGATCAGCATCTTGCGCTTCCGCATGCCTTCCAGCAGCCCGCGGATAGGGGCGACCGCGCGCTGCAGCAGCGAGACGTCGTTGCCGAGGGTCTCGCCGAAGCCGCCCGGCTCCAGGAAATCGCGCTGCATGTCGATGACGAGGAGCGCCGTGCGATCGAGGTCCAGCGTGACCGCCTCGGGTTCGGCATCGATCGTCACCGTCCGCATCCGGAACCTCCTTGGCTTGCGCCGACCGGAACCGGTACAAAGCGAATCCCGGGCCATTCCGCCCCCGGGGGGGGGGGGGGGGGGAACCCGGGGGTTACGGGGCCGTATTCAACATTTCGCGCTGTTCCGAAAGGTGCGGGCCGTGTTCCGGTCCATTGCCGGCTTCCGCGACCTTGCATGAGCTTGACAAAATCGTGCTTCGCAGGCGCTGGAGAGCACTCCTGAACAATTCGTTCCAATTGGTCCGCGGATGCCGGTCGAGGGTCGGACCGGTCGCCGAACCCGGCACGGAATCCGCTTGGACGTCCGTCGCGCATCTCCCGGTAACCCGGATTCCCCTCCGCGCCTCCTGCCTGGAAGCCGGCGGCTTACACCTTGGCCGCTTTGTTCCGGTCCGGATCCTTCCCAGGTCCGGACCTTCGATCCGGATCTGCGATTGGGACCAGTGATTCGGTTTTTCGGACCCGGCTGAGCAGGTAACGTATAAGTTTCCTATGCCATGATCCGGGAAAGTCCGCTTCCGAGGCTCTTAGTTGCGCGAAGCGCGCAGGAAAATGCGCACCACAAAATCCTCAGATGCCCTGGAAGCCTTGTTTTCCGGGGATTCCGGGATGGCACGACGCTTGCGTCCCCGTCGTCATGCGCTTCCGCAAACCCGAACGTTGGAGACACTAATGGAAAAGCGTGGATACACTAATACCGTCCTCTCCCTCCTCCTCGCCGCCGCGGCATGCATCCCGGCCGCCGCCGACGAGGCCCCGGCCGGTTCCCCGGCCCGCACGCCCAAGGCCGATTACGCCGCCACCGAGAAGGATCTCTCCGGCCAGGCCGACGAGGAGGCCGCCATCGCCGGCCAGGAGGCCCTGATCGAGACCTCGCGTCCCTACCTGCTGCCCCGCCTCTTCACTTTGCCCACCGCCTACAGCCTGCAATCCTACGAGCTGCGCTTCGGCGGGCAGGGCAACATCCACAGCACCGTGGCCAACTGGGACAACGAGGCCATCAAGGCTTCCGCCTCCCTCGGGCTCGCGGGCATCATGGAGCTGGGCTACCAGCTCGACGAGTACTACACCGTCGAGAACATCTCCGACAAGATCCTGATGGGCTACTTCAAGCTCACGCTGATGAAGGAGGGGAAATACCTGCCCGCCGCCTCCATCTCGGCCAGCAAGAACCTGCGCAGCGGCTTCCACGCCCCGGGAGACTTCGACTATACCATGGACGAGGACCTGTACGAGCTGGTCCTGTCCAAGGCCTTCCGCATCGGCGGGAACCTGGTGTCCGTGCACCCCGGCGTGCAGGTCATCCGCGACGAGGTGTCGAAGATCGGGGGCGCGTCCCTCGCCGAACCCTACCAGGCCACCAAGGTGAACCCTCGCCTTGGCCTCTCCTGGCAGACCCGCCCCAAGACCCTGTTCATGTACGAGTTCAAGCTCCTGAGCCCCACCGAGATCGCCGCCCTGGAGGCCGGGCGGGGCCTCGAGACCCACCGCGCGGTGGAGAACAACCTGGGCATCCGCTACTACATCCGCAACTGGCTGTGCATCGACTCCGGAATCCGCCACTACTACGACACCGACACCGGCGACGACGAGATGAAGCTGCACGCCAACTTCGTCGGCGTCATCCCCCTGGCCGTGGTGTACGACCGCCTCTCCAACTACTTCAAGAAGTGAACCGCACCCCCCGACAGGAGAAGCCCGATGCGCGGATTGAAAGCCATGCTCCACCCGGCCCTGCTGGCCGCCGCCAGGATCTGCGTCTGCCTGCTGGCGGCCGGCCCGGTCCGGGGCGCCCCGGCCCCGGAGGCCAAGCGGGAGCCCCTGCTCGCCGTCATGGACATCGTGAACAACACGGGCGAGTTCGCCTCCTTCGTGGAGGGGATGCCCGACATGCTCATCACCGAGCTGCTCAGGACCGGGGAGGTGAAGCTGGTGGAGCGGACCAAGGTGCAGACCGCCATGAAGGCCCTGAAGCTGGAGACCTCCGGGCTCACCCAGGAGTCCAACCTCGAGCTCGGCAAGTGGCTGGGCGTGGACGGGATCCTGTTCGGGACCTTCAACCGTGTGGGCGACCAGTACCGCCTGGACGTGCGCGCCGTGGACGTGCAGACCGGAAAAATCCGGGCCGCCGCCAGCGCCGCGTGCAGCCGCCAGAACGTCATCGACATCGTGCCCGAGATCGGCAACCAGCTGCGGCTGCGGCTGGCGCCCCCGGCCGAGGGCCGGTCCCAGCCGCCGCCGGCCCAGGCGGCCGTCCCCGCCGCGCCTCCGGCGCCGGCGGTCGACTCCTGCCCGCTGAACATCCAGTTCAAGATGATCCCGGGCCTGTTCTCGGAGGGAACCATCCCGTACCAGCGCGTGCGCGTCTACCTGGACGGCCGGCACATCCACACCAGCG
>CBILQL010000324.1:0-6229 GCA_966238865.1 uncultured bacterium | reverse complement strand
AGCACTTCGACTATTACCCCGAATCCGACCTCGAGACCATGAAGGCCCTGGTGGACAAGGGGGAATACGACCTGGCCGTGGCCCTGGCTCCGGTGTCCATCGACGAGCTGATGGCGGTCGCCGACGCCGGCATGCAGAACCCGGACATCGTGATGCCGGAGAAGAGCACCTTCTTCGCCCCGAAAATCCTTTCGGGGCTGGTGCTCTATAAGCACTCAAAGAAGTGAACCCCTGGAGCGGACTCCGTCCGCTCGCCAGTCCTGACCAGCGCCAGGGCAACCCCGTTCCGCAGGAAGGATCTCTTGCGGGAATCCTTCGAGTATCGCCTCAACTCTGACTTCAACGCGGAAGATTGTTCCGGACCCGTTCTGCCGGCGGAAGCAAAACTTGCCTCGGCCTGCCGTGAATTCCCCCGGAATCGGGCCGTTCCAGCCTTCCTGGGCCTGGCACGGAGGTTGCGCATAGGGCCCCTGGAACGATCCAGGCCCGAATGCCATGAAGCTCAAAGATCTCATAGGAATATCCCTCGTCTCCCTCTTCCTGTTCCCGGTGGTGCTCATCGGGATCATGCTGGCGGCGGGCGTGGTCCATCTCGAGGCCGGCGACGGCAAGGACAAGGAACGCCTTAAGGAGACCTTCACCGCCTCCGAAGCCCTCCGCCAGACCGGCGCCGAGGAGAAGCACCTCAAGGCCTTCAAGGCCGCCGAGCTCAAGGAAAAGGAAATCGCCGCCAAGGAAGCCGAGCTGGGCAAGGAGATGGAGCGCCTGGAAGCCCTGCGCCTGGAGACGAACAAGGCACTGGAAGAGATCGCCCGCGAGCGCAAGCGCATCGAGGACCTGGTGGACCGCAGTTCCGATTCCCAGGACAAGCAGATCGCCGCCCTGGCCGAAGTGTACGGCGGGATGCGTCCGGAAGAGGCCGCGCCCATCCTGCTCAGCCTCGACGACGCCATGGTTGTGCGCATCCTCCGGAAGATTCCCGAATCCCGGTCCACCTCCAAGCTGATGGCCGCCCTGGCCGCCCTGGACGTCCGTCGGACCGCCCGCCTCACCTCCCTGCTGGGCGGCAAAGGACAGGTGCGCAGCCGTCCCGCTGCCGGGACGCCCCGCGCCAAGCCGGGCGAAGAGAGCAAGCCGGAGTCGAAGCCGGAGTCGATGCCGCAGACGAAGCCCGAGGCCGGGAACGCCAAGGATGCCCAGGCGGGAGCCTGAGGGACGCGGATACAGGAAAGCGAGCGGAGCGAAGATGTCCAAAGCCTTGAACCTGACAGACATGCTGTGGCAACGGAACGCCGGGGCCGGCCCGGATCGCGCCAAGGAAGCGGGAAACGCCCAGGGCGCCTCCCGAGCCGCCGCCAAGCGCCCCAGCGCCGATTTCATCCCCGAGCCGCCCGCCTCCGCCATGCCGGGCGCCGACAAGGGCGGATCGGTCAAGACCTTCCGCGAGCGGGTGAAGGAAAGCCAGGACCGCCTCGCCCGCAGGGAGCACACCTTCTTCAAGCAACCGGGACGCCCGGAAGCCGCCCAGGCCGAAGCCGCCAAGGCCCGGCCGGCGAAAGCCCATGGCGCGGATGCCGACGGACGGCCCGAAGCCGCCGACCCCGCCCGCACGCAGGCCCCGTCGCGGACCGCCACCCGCAAGGCCGAGGCGAAGGATGGCGCGGCCTGTAAGGCCGGCGAGACCAGGAGCGGAGCGACCGCCGCGGAAATCGACGGCGGCGACAGCGCCCAAGCTGCCCGGAGCCTCCGCCCCGAATCCCGGCGGCACGATGCGGATGGCCGCGGAGACACCGCGAGCGGCGACCGCGAAAGCATGGAAGCGGATGCCCTCGAAGCCAGGCTCGAGCAGCTGGGCATCGAGGCCAGCCCCGGACAGCTCCGCGATCCCGCCTTCCTGGCCGAGATGCTCTGGCGGATAGACGGCATTCCCGCGGGCCTCTCCCTGTTCCCCGACACCGCGCCCGTCGCGGACGGAAGCGATGCGCTGCCGGCCGCGGAGGGAATCCCCGGCACCGATCCGGACGCCCTCGCAACGACCCTCTTCCCCGGGGCCGAGGACCCGGCGGACCAGGCCGTCGCCGGGAACGGGACGGAAGCCTGGACCGCGGACGCCGCCCCGTCCGACCGGATGGATACCGCCACCCTGCCCTCCGCCGGCGCCACGGCGGCATCGGCCGTCTTGGCCGACAGCCAGGCGCCCGCCGACGCTCCCGACGCCCTGATCGCGGCCACCCGGGTCGCGGTTCCGAAGACCGCCGGCGACGAAGCCGCGCCCGCCCCGGAGACCTTCGACTGGACCTCGGTCGAGGAGCCGGAGCGCGAGGAAATCGCCGCGCTCCTGCGCGGCAGGCTGGCCGCCATCTCCGACGAAGATGAAATGCGCTCCGGCCCCGAGGCCGCACGCACCCAGGCCGCCGGCCTTCCCGGCGCCGTGCAGCTGGCCCGCGCCGGCGCGGACCGCCCCCTGGCGGCGGCCGTCCCCGGCGCCGACCCGGTGCTGGCCGATCCGGATCGCCTCCGCGTCCTGCAGAATGCCGGCGTCGAGGACGCCATCACCCGCGAGAACGCCCTGCTGGCGCTGGAGCGCGGCCTGGAAGCGGACTTTTCCGTCGAGGCGGAGGCCGAAGACGGGGAAGGCCGTCGCGCCGAGGCCGACGCCCTGCCGGAGAACGCCTTGCGCGGGTCCGCCAAGGATGCTTCCGGGGACGCCCATCGCGACCTGTCCGGCCGCGGCGATGCCGACGCCCGCACCGGCCTCTTCGGCAGCCGCGAGACCGCGGCCGCCCCGAAGGAGTCCGGCGCCATGCCCTTCCATTCCTCCCTGGAGGCCGCGCGCGCTTCCGACGCCCGCCTGGCCCAGGCCAAGGCCCCGGCCCCCCAGGCCCATGCCCCCATGGAATCCAGCGTGCTGGCGCAGATCGCCCGCAAGTTCTCGGCCCTCGGGCCCCGGAGCACCGAGGAGATCCGCATCCAGCTCGAGCCCGAGCACCTGGGCAAGGTGCGCATCGCCATCGAGATGCGCGGAGAGGGGCTGAGGGCCCGCATCTCCGTGGAGAACGAAAGCGTCCGCCAGATGGTGGACCAGAACCTCGCCTCCCTGAAGGAGAGCCTGGAGAGCCAGGGCGTGAAGATCCAGGGCATGGAGGTCTCGGTGGAGCAGCGCCATGCCTCCCTGTTCAACCCTGACGGCAGCAACGCCCGCGAGTTCTTCCACCGCCGCGGCGGGGAAGCCGCCGGCGCCGCCGAGGGCGCGGAATCCGCCGGGGAGGCCGCCGAGGCCGACACCGGGCGGCGCATGGGATACAACACGATGGAGTACATCGCCTAGCCTCGCGGCCGGCGGAAAGGAACCATGGCGACCGACGTAACCGCTCCCGCCCCCCTCGACGTGGCGGGCATCCCCAACCCCGAGAACCTGGCCAAGCGCCGCGTCTCGGCCACCCTGGACGGGAACCAGATCACCGGCGGGTCGGTGGACAGCAAGGGCGACTCCAAGCTGTTCGACGCGCCCAAGAAGACCCTCGGCAAGCAGGACTTCCTCACCCTGCTGGTGACCCAGCTCAAGCACCAGGACCCGATGCAGCCGTCCGAGAACACGGAATTCGTGGCCCAGCTGGCCCAGTTCTCCAGCCTGGAAGGCACCCAGAACATCAGCGAGAGCGTCGATGCCCTCAGCAAGCAGCTCCAGGGCATGGTCGACAACCAGAAGGCCAGCGCCGAGACCATGAGCAACGCCTCCGCCACCGGCCTCATCGGCAAGCAGGTCCGGGTGGAGGCCAAGAACGTCATCCTCGATCCCTCCAAGGAGCCGTCCATCACCATGGACGTGTTCGCCGAGGCCGGCGAGCAGGCCGTGCTCAGCGTCGTGGACGGGGAAGGCAAGATCGTCAACGCCATCCGGCTCACCAAGGCCGGCGACTCCCAGGTGACCTGGGACGGTCGCAAGATGGACGGCAGCGCGGCCCCGGCCGGAAAGTACTCCGTGGAGGTGACCTCCACGGACGGCAAGCGCGACCTGGGCTACACCTACCTCGCGGACCGGGTGACCGGCATCCGCTACTCCAAGGACGGCCTGCGCCTCGAGGTGCGCGGCCAGGAGGTGGGCATGGAGCAGGTCGTGCACGTGGGCGAGCCCGTCGCGGCCGCCCCGGAGAGCCAGGAATAGCGCCCGCCCCCAGGGGCCCGGGCAGAAGGCATTGAAAGAAAGGAACCGGAGGAAACCATGTTAAGATCCCTCTACTCGTCCATCTCGGGTCTGCGCAACCACCAGACCCGGATGGACATCATCGGCAACAACATCGCGAACGTGAACACCGTGGGCTACAAGAGCTCCCGCGTCACCTTCGAGGAAAGCCTGGCCCAGCTCCTCTCCGGCTCCTCCCGCCCCCCGGGAGACGGCGGCGGCATCAACCCCATGCAGGTCGGCCTGGGCATGAACATCGGATCGGTGGACATGCGCCTCACCCAGGGCAACCTGGAGTCCACCGGCCTCATCACCGACCTCTCCATCGAGGGCAAGGGCTTCTTCGCCGTCTCCGACGGCAACGGAACCTACTTCACCCGCAACGGCGCCTTCCAGTTCGACTCCAAGGGCCAGATGGTGCTGCCCACCAACGGCATGGTGCTGCAGGGCAAGATAGCCGACTCCATGGGCAATTTCCCTTCGGGCGCCATCGTCGAGAACATCCGCATCCCCTTCAACGACCAGGCGCCCGCCAAGGCGACCACCGGGATCGATTTCGCCCGCAACCTGGACTCGGACTCCATCGCCAAGGGCTCCATCCTGTACAGCCAGAAGTTCATGTACCACGCCGAGGACGCCAGCCTCGCGACCGGCATGTACGACAGCTCCGGCACTTCCCTGGGCATGCGGGACGGCGACATCCTGACCTTCTCGGCGGTGGCCGGCGGCACCACGATCTCCCGCAACTTCACAGTGACCGAGACCACCACCATGGCCGACATCACCGGCGAAATCCAGGACTTCCTGCGCGTCAACGTCGGATCGGGCCTGGGCACAACCGTGGAGGCGGTCACCGACGCCGACAGCCTGACGCTGCGCGGCGCCGTGACCTTCTACGGCAACACCTCGGCCATCAACAACTTCCAGGTCACCTCCAACCGCCCGGTCTCCGGGCCCAACGTGACCAAGGCCTTCTCGGTGCCCACCACCATCCCCGCGGGCACCACCATGCTCTCGGTGGTGACCGACACCCTGCGGGCCCCGGCCCAGGCCACCAACCGCCTGGATCTCGTCTACGACGCCAGCGGCAACGCCCTGGGTCTCGAGAACGGGGACCTCATCTCCTTCGGGGGCCGCATCGGCCAGGACCAGGCCAACAACGTGACCGATCTCGCGTTCGTCGCGGGCGCCGGCGGCACCACCATGCAGGACCTGATCAACAAGATCAAGGACAACTTCAAGCTGCCGGACCGCGACGGGACCATCCAGAACAATCCCACGGTGTCCCTCAACGCGGCGGGCACCTACGACAACATCGCCGACGGCTCCATCGTGATCCGCGGCCTGCCCGAGACCGCCTTCGCCATCTC
The DNA here is from genome assembly GCA_966238865.1 of uncultured bacterium. Lineage (GTDB taxonomy): Bacteria > Fibrobacterota > Fibrobacteria > UBA11236 > UBA11236 > CBILQL01. The sequence goes on along the minus strand of CBILQL010000324.1, from coordinate 676 downwards.
GGGCGTGTCCATCCTGGCCACGGACGCCAACAACACCAAGCCGTCGCCCAATTTCTTCAACACCAACATGAACATCACCACCCTGCGGGAGGCCACCGACACGGCGGTGGCCGAGAGCTCCATCACAATCTACGACGACATCGGCAAGGAGCACACCGCCACCATGAAGTTCACCCCCACCAGCACGCCCAGCGAATGGCTGTGGGAGGTCTCGCTGGCGGGGCAGGAGACCCTCGTCAAGGGCACCCGGGGCCGGCTGACCTTCGGCCAGGACGGCTCGGTGGCGGCCTTCACCTACGACGACGGCAGCTCCGAGTTCGGGTTCGACCCGCGCAACGGAGCCCGCGACGTGAGCGTGCGCCTCAACGTGGGAGGCCCCCGCGACTTCACCGGCCTCACCCAGTTCCGGTCGGCCACCACCGCCACCGCCATCGGCCAGGACGGCTACACCATGGGCCGCCTGCGCCAGGTCTCCATCGGCGAGGACGGCGTGGTCAGCGGCTCCTTCACCAACGGCACCACCAAGGATCTGGCCCAGATCATGGTCGTGGAGTTCACCAACCCCGGCGGCCTGCAGCGCGTCAAGGACTCGGTCTACATCGCGAGCTCCAACAGCGGGGATCCCATCTACGGCATCGCCGGGTCCCAGAGCTCGAGCGTCATCAAGCCGGGGGCC
>CBILQL010000323.1:0-6237 GCA_966238865.1 uncultured bacterium | reverse complement strand
CTGGAAGACCGGGATGTGCACCTTGTAATCGCGGATGAAGCCGCGGATGTCGTCCTCGGAGTTGTACTTGATGGCGATGGCGATGGAGGTGAACCCCTGGGAAGCGAGCTCGTCGCCGAGCTTCTGCACGTGCGGGAAGGCGTGCTGGCAATGCGGGCACTTCGCCGAGAAGTAGAAGATGACCAGCTTGCGGTTGGCGAACTGGGAGAACTTCAGGTTGGCGTCGGAGACCGGCTTGGGGGAGAGGGAGAAATTCACGTGGGCGCGCTTGCCGGACTTCTTGTCGATTTCGAAAGTGGGAGCCGGTTCCGGCATCATGGGCCCTTGCACGGGGCCGTTCTCGGCCAAGGCGATGCCGAGCCCGAGGGTGAACGTGGAGGCCAAAAGGACCATTTTCCGCCGCATCTGACGCATAGTGACGTCTGTCTCCTCGATAAGGTCCAGGTAAGATACAAGGCCGGCGATAGGCCGGACAAGCCTCGTTCGCCTCAAAATAGAAAATCAAAGCGTCAAATATGTATACTTATGGGGTGGTAGAGGCGCTTTTCGACGAAATTACGGCACTCCCGAGCTTCCAGAGGATGGGTCATTGGATTTCCGTCCGAACCTAGGGGAGCTGAGCCCGGAAGAGTACAAGCTGCGGCAGCAGAACATCCAGCTTCAACATCTCCTGAAGTACAAGGACGACGTCGAGATCCCCACGCTCAAGCGGCAGATGGGGCACTTCCAGCACGAGCTGCAGGCGACCAAGGCCCAGCTCGGCGAAACGATCAAGCAGGAAGACTTCCTCGACCGGCAGACCGGCGTCATCCACATGGATCGTGAGAACCGCGTGGTCAAGATCAACAGCTACGCGCTGGAGATCCTCGGGACCGTCCACAGCCAGGCCATCGGCAGGCCCATCAAGGAGGTGGGCATCCACTCCCAGTCGGGCCGGCCAATCTTCGGGGACATCGAATATTACCTCGAGCCCGAGGGGCGGGAAAGCGAGTGGGAGAAGGAAATCCCCATGCCCAACGGGGAGAAGCGGTATTACCATTTCCGCAGCTCCCTGATCCATTCCACCCGCCTCATCAGCCTGCGCGAGATCACCGACCTGCGCATCTCCGAGAGCCGGGTCAAGGCCATCATCGGCTCCTCCAAGGACGGCATCGCCCTGGTGGACGAGTACTCGGTGATCCGCTCCACCAACGCCCGCTTCGGCAAGCTCTTCGGCCTCAACTGGCGGCAGTTCGCGGGGATGCAGTTCGACATCGCCGCCGAGCTCCTGCAGTACCATTTCAAGTCGCCGCAGGAGTTCATGGCCTTCTACAGCGCCATCCAGAAGGAGCCGCAGCTCCACGCCGAGCAGATCTTCGACATGGTGCTGCCCCACAGCGCCACCTTCCAGATCTACACCCGTCCCATCGTGGACGAGCAGAGCAAGCTCATCGGCCGCGTGTGGTACGTCACGGACGTCTCCCAGTTCAAGGAGATGGAGAAGAAGCTCCTGGCCAACGCCCTGGAGCTGGAGGACAAGGTGAGGGCGCGCACCGAGGAGCTGTACGTCCAGAACCAGGAGCTGGTGCGGGTGCGCCAGGAGACCGAGATGGAGCTGGACATGGCCAAGCAGGTCCAGCAGGGCATGCTCCCCAAGGTGCTGCCCAGCCTGGACGGGTACGAGGTGGCCGCCGCATACGCGCCCACCGGCAAGGTGAGCGGGGACTTCTACGACTTCATCCGCCTGGACGAGGACCACCTCTTCATGCTCATGACCGACGTGAGCGGCCACGGCGTGCCCGCGGCCCTCGTGACGGCCATGGCCAAGATGGCCTTCGACCGCCACGTGAAGGCCGGCGTCCCGGTGGCCCAGATACTCACCCGGGTGAACGTGGATCTGTGCGCGGCCATCAACACCGACCATTACCTCACCGCCTTCGCGGGCATCCTGCAGCTCTCGACCGGCCGCCTGTCCTACAGCCGGGTGTGCCATCCCTACCCGGCGCTGTACCGGCACAAGAGCAAGTCCCTGGAGCACCTCCAGATGCGCGGAGGCTTCTTCCTGGGCATGTTCGAGGACAACGCCTACGCCGAGCAGGAGGTGACGCTGGAGCCGGGCGACCTGCTCTTCGTGTACACCGACGGCATCAACGAGAGCTTCAACAACAAGGACGAGCTGTACGGCCGCAAGCGGCTGGACGGGGTCATCCTGAAGCACGCGCCCCAGGGGTCCAACGAGACCATCAACCAGGCCCAGCTCGACAAGGAGCGGTTCTCCGAGGGCCGCCAGAGCCTGGACGACATCAGCATCTTCGCCATCAAGAGGAAAGAGGTCCCGAATTGAGTCTCAAAGTTCTCGTGGTGGGCGGCGCCGGCTATATCGGCTCCCATGTCTGCAAGGCCCTGCTCAAGCAGGGATCCAAGGTGACCGTGTTCGACAACCTGTCCTCGGGCCTGCGCGGCAACCTGCTGCCGGGCGCGGTATTCCGGCACGGGGACATCCTCGACGCCAGGGCGCTGGACGAGGCCTGCGCGGGCGCTCCCGGCGGGGGCGCCTACGACGGCGTCATCCACCTGGCGGCCCTCAAGGCCGCGGGGGAGTCCATGCTGCTGCCGGAGAAGTACTCGGTTCACAACATCACCGGCTCCCTGAACCTCCTGAACGCGGCGGTGAAGGGCGGCATCCGGAACGTCGTCTTCTCCTCCAGCGCCGCCGTGTACGGCGATCCGCGATACCTGCCCATGGACGAGAAGCATCCCACCGTCCCGGTCAACTACTACGGCTTCACCAAGCTGGCCATCGAGCAGTACCTGGACTGGTATGCCCGCCTCAAGGGGATCCGCTTCGCCGCCCTGCGCTATTTCAACGCCGCCGGCTACGACCCGGACGGCGAGCTGTGCGGCCTGGAGCAGAACCCCGCCAACCTCCTGCCGGTGGTGCTGGAGGCGGCCATGGGCTGGCGCCCCAAGGTGCAGATCTTCGGCAGCGACTGGGACACCCGCGACGGGACCTGCGTCCGCGACTACATCCACGTGAGCGACCTGGCCCGCGCCCATGCCATGGCGCTGGACAAGCTGGCGTCCGGCTCCGGGAGCTTCACCGTCAACCTGGGCACCGGCGAAGGCATCACCGTGAAGGAGATGGCCGCCAAGGCGGCGGAAGTGTCCGGCCGGGACTTCCCCGTGGAGATGGCGCCCCGGCGGCCCGGGGATCCTGCCTCGGTGGTGGCCTCCGCGGCCCTGGCCAAGTCCCTGCTCGGCTGGGAGGCCGGCCTCAGCGACGTCGACACCCTGGTACGCACCACCTGGAAAGCGTACCAGGCCAACGCCGAGCGCAAGCGTTTTTGAGGCCCGGAGCCGGAGCGCGCTCCGGCGATGCCCGATGGCGGAATCTTCCAATCCTTCCGACGCCGCGGTGGACATCCGGTCCGGCCCCGGCTACTGCCTGCTCCGGATCCGCGTGACCCCCAAGGCGTCCCGCAACGAATTGGCCGGAGTCTCCGGGGGTTGCCTGCGCATCCGGGTCCAGGCGCCTCCGGTGGACGGCGCCGCCAATGCCAGGACCGGGGAGTTCCTGGCGGAGATCCTGGGCCTGCCGCGGCGGAACGTCGTCCTGGAACGCGGCCAGACCGCCCGCGAAAAGGTGTTCCGGGTCTCGGGCGCGGACGAGGACGAAATCCGGAGACGCATCCGTTCGGCCGCGGGCGGCGGCGGCCGGGCTTCACGGGACTAGTATATTTCCTTGAGGGCCCAGCGGGGCCCGGGAGGAAACCCATGGCGAACAGCGAACCCTCCACCCTCGGCGCGCTCCGGCGTTCCGGCTGGCGCAGCCGGCCGGTCAAGGAGGAGATGCGCGACAACCTGCTGGCGCGACTGCGCGCCGGCGGGCCCCTGCTGCCCGGCGTCATCGGCTACGAGGAGACGGTGCTGCGGCAGCTGGCGCGCGCCATCCTCTCGCGCCACGACGTGCTCCTGCTGGGGCTCCGGGGGCAGGGCAAGACCCGCATCCTGCGGCGGCTCGTGGACTTCCTGGACGAGCGCATGCCCGTCGTCCGGGGCAGCGAGATCAACGACGACCCCTTCGCGCCCGTGTCCCTGTATGCCCGCGAGCTGATCGCGGAGCGCGGCGACGAGACCCCCGTCGAATGGATCGGCCGGGAGCAGCGCTACGGCGAGAAGCTGGCGACTCCCGACGTGAGCATGGCGGACCTCATCGGCGACATCGATCCGGTGAAGGCTCTGTCCCGCAAGCTGGGCTACGGCCACGAGGGGGCCATCCAGTTCGGGATCATCCCGCGCACCAACCGCGGCATCTTCGTCATCAACGAACTGCCGGACCTGCAGGCCCGCATCCAGGTGGGCCTGCTCAACATCATGGAGGAGCGGGACATCCAGATCCGCAGCTTCCGGGTGCGCATGCCGCTCGACCTGATGATGGGCTTCAGCGCCAACCCCGAGGACTACACCAGCCGCGGCAACATCATCACCCCCCTCAAGGACCGCATCGACTCCCAGATCATCACGCATTATCCCCGCACGCCCGAGACGGCCATGGCCATCACCGCCCAGGAGGCCTGGCTGGACCGGCCCGGCGCCGGGCCCAAGCCCGTGATCCCGCCCCTCATCCTGCGGGCCGTGGAGCGCATCGCCTTCGAGGCCCGCGAGGACAAGGACTACGTGGACCAGAAGAGCGGCGTGTCGGCGCGTCTGTCCATCTCGGCCCTGGAGCTCCTGTACAGCGCCGTGGAGCTGCGCGGCTCCCTCACCGGGGAGGCGGCGCCGCGGGCCCGGCTCTCCGATCTGGAAAGCGTGATCCCCGCGGTCACCGGCAAGCTGGAGCTGGTCTATGCCGGCGAGCAGGAGGGCCCGGCCCAGATCGCCCGGGCCATGGTGGGCAAGGCGGTGCGGGCGGAGTTCCAGGCCCGCTTCCGGGATCCCTACGACAGGAAGGAGAAGCTGCCCGAGGACAACCCGTACCACGGGGTCCTCTCCTGGTTCGAGAAGGGCAACACCCTCACCCTGGGCGACGGCCTCGGCGAGGCGGCCTACCGGGCGGCGCTGGAGTCCGTCCCGGAGCTGCGGCGCACCCTGTCCCGGGTCGCCTTGGACCGGTCCGCCCTGGAGGCGGACAAGGAGAACGAGGCGCTTTACATGGAGCTCCTGCTGGAGGGCCTGCACCTGCACTCGCGGCTCAGCAAGGAGAACGTGACCGAGGGGTTCGTGTACCGGGACATGATGTCGGACATCATGAAACAATGAAAGCGCGCGGAGCGCGGCGAACGTCTCCGCATCGAAAGCCGGTGTCCCATGGAAATCAGGTATAGCAAGGCCCTCCCCGTCCCCGAGGCTCCCGCCGACGGCCCCGTCGACTGGGTCGATCTCTTCTCCCAGCTTCTGCTGCGGGTGAACGGAGACGTCGGCGAGGCGCTGGACTGGCTGCGGCGCCTGGCCGAGCGGCAGGGATGGCTGGGGCGCGACCGCACCTTCGAGGACGTGCTGGACGAGCTGGAGAAGCAGGGCGTCATCCGGCGGGACCGGGAAGGCCCCGCCCTCACGCCCCGGGGCGACAGGACGATGCGGGAGTCCGTGTTCCGGCGCGTCTTCAAGGGGATGGGCCGGGGCTTCCGCGGGGAGCACATGACCTCGCGGTCCGGCCGCGGCGGCGAGCGCCAGCCCGAGACCCGTCCCTACGCCTTCGGCGACGACGTGGCGGACCTGGATTTCCGCGCCAGCTTCGGGAACGCCCTGCGCCGGATGGCCGGCGAAGCCGCCGGTGCCGAAGCCGGGAGTGATGCAGGGAATGTGGCCGGGACCGAGACCGGGGCCGGGGGCGGGTCAGGGAATGAGGCCGGGAACTCCGGGTGGGAGGCGAGGGCCCCGGAGCGCGTCGGCGAGGAGGATTTCGAAGTGCACGAGCGGGAGCAGAGCGCGAACTGCTCCACGGTTCTCATGCTCGACATCAGCCACAGCATGATCCTCTACGGCGAGGACCGCATCACCCCGGCCAAGATGGTGGCCATGTCCCTGGTGGAGTTCGTGCGGCGGAACTACCCCCGGGACACCCTGGACGTGATCACCTTCGGGGACGAGGCCGCCGAGATTCCCGCCGACAAGATCGCCTACGTCGGTGTCGGGCCTTTCCACACCAACACCTGCGACGGCCTGCGGCTGGCCCAGAGCATCCTCCGCCGCCGCAGGAACGGGAACAAGCAGATCTTCATGGTGACCGACGGCAAGCCCTCGGCCGTGTTCGACCGG
>CBILQL010000322.1:0-6239 GCA_966238865.1 uncultured bacterium | reverse complement strand
CTAGGCTGAAGCTGATCGTCCCCGTGCTGGTCATCCTCGGCTACAGCTACTGGGAGCTCGCCGACCAGGCCCTCCACATGTCGCTGAAATGCGATCCATCGGCCCATAGCACCTACCAGTGGGGCCTCGAGCTCTACCAACCGAAGTGGCTGGACGATGAAACAAAGCTGGCTCGCGTCTCCGAGGACGCCTAGTCCGCGGCGGCGCGAGGTTCCTTGCGGCTCATGGTCTTGGCCGTGAAATCGACCAGGGCGATGAGCTTCGTAGAGGGCATGCGTTTCTGTCCGATCACTCCCACCGTGCCCTGGGACCCTCCCAGGGTGAAGGCCGAGGTGACGATGGAGATGGACTGGAGCTTGCTCCCGTCCCGATGCTCTTCTCCCACGGTCACATGGACCCCCTCTTTGTCGTTTCGTTGGCGCAAGAAGTGTACCAAGGTGATTTTCGAGTCCAGCATCTCCAGGATACTGCCCAAATCCTCGATTTTTTCGAAATCGGGCTGGGAAAACATCTCTTTTTGGCCGGCCACATGGATTTCCTGATCCTGCTGGCCCCGGAATAGTTTCGAAATAGAACGGCTGAAAAAGCCCAAAGCCTTGCGTTCCTCTTCGGAACCCTGTACTGTCGGGCCTCCCAGCAGGGTGTTCAAAAATGAAACAGGTTTTCCCTGCATGCTTTCATTGATGCGTCGGGCTATGTTTTCCAGCCTGAAAATCGAGGTGTCCACCCCCGAATCCAGGAGCACGCTGCGGAATACCATGTCCGACACGTTGAGGATCAGAAGCACCTTGTTTTCGGCCAGGGGGACAAGGGAAATGTTCCGGAACAGGCCCGATTCCAGGGCCGGCGACACCGCCACCCCCAGCAGGCGGGTGAGCCGTCCGAGCAGGCCGGCGGCATGGGCCATCAGCTCCTGCTCGTCCTGGGCCTCCAGCAGCTCGCTTTCGATGGCGCGCTTCTCTTCCGGCGCCAGGGGCTCGACGTGCATGAGCTCGTCGATGTAGGTGCGGTAGCCGCGATCGGTGGGCATGCGGCCCGCCGAGGAGTGGGGGGCCTCCACCAGCCCGAGGTCTTCGAGCTCGGCCATGGTGTTGCGGATGGTGGCGCTGGAGGCCTGCATGATGGGATTGACGCTGAGGATCTTGGAGGAGACGGGCTCGGCCTTGACGATATAGTGGTCGACGATGGCCGTAAGGACCTGCTTCTGCCTGCGGTTCAAGGGATTGTTCATGGCCTTGCTCGCTTCCAGGATTCCGTTCGCCTCTTTCGCCCCGGGATGGTAAAACAAATCCCCCGGCACGGGCGGCGCCGGGGGATTCGCGGTTTGCCGGACAGGATGCCGGCGGGATGCGCGGGCCCGCGCGTGAACGCGGGCCGGCGGCTTACATCATCCCGTCCATGCCTCCCATGCCGCCCATTCCCCCCATGCCGCCGGGGCCGCCGGCAGGAGCCTTCTCCTCCTTCTTCTCGGCAACGAGGCAGTCGGGGGTGAGCAGCAGGCCGGCGATGGACGCGGCGTTGCGGAGGGCGGTGGTGGTGACCTTGGCCGGGTCGATGACGCCGTCGGCGATCAGGGCCTTGTACTCCCCGGTGCGGGCGTTGTAGCCGTAGTCGTCCTTGCCTTCCTTGACCTTGTTGGCGATGACCGAGGGCTCCTCGCCGGCGTTCAGGGCGATCTGGCGGAGGGGTTCCTCGATGGCGCGCTTCACGATGGTCACGCCGATGGCCTGGTCGCCGGTCAGCTTGAGGCTGTCCAGCACCTTGGCGGCGCGGATCAGGGCCACGCCGCCGCCGGCCACGACGCCGGATTCCACGGCGGCGCGGGTGGCGTGCAGGGCGTCGTCCACCCGGTCCTTCTTCTCCTTCATGGCGGTCTCGGTGGGGGCCCCCACCTCGATCACGGCCACGCCGCCGGCCAGCTTGGCGAGGCGCTCCTGGAGCTTCTCGCGGTCGTAGTCGGAGGTGGTCTCGTCGATCTGCTTGCGGATCTGGGCCACGCGGGCCTTGATGTCCGAGGCCTTGCCCGATCCGTCGACGATGGTGGTGTTGTCCTTGTCGACCACGATGCGCTTGGCGGTGCCCAGGTCGTCGAAGGTGGTGTTCTCGAGCTTGAGGCCGGTCTCCTCGGAGATCACGCGGCCGCCGGTGAGGATGGCGATGTCCTCGAGCATGGCCTTGCGGCGGTCGCCGAAGCCCGGGGCCTTCACGGCCGCGACCTTCAGGGTGCCGCGCAGCTTGTTCACCACCAGGGTGGCCAGGGCCTCGCCCTCGACGTCCTCGGCGATGATGAGCAGGGGCTTGCCGCTCTGGGCGACCTTCTCCAGGATGGGGAGCAGGTCCTTCATGGAGCTGACCTTCTTGTCGTAGATGAGGATGGCGGCGTTCTCGAGCACGGCCTCCATGTCGTCCGGGTTGGTGACGAAGTAGGGGGACACGTAGCCGCGGTCGAAGAGCATGCCCTCGGTGATGCGCAGGTTGGTCTCGGCGGACTTGGCCTCCTCGATCTGGATGACGCCGTCCTTGCCGACCTTGGCCATGGCCTCGGCGATCCAGTTGCCGATCTCCATCTCGTTGTTGGCGGAGATGGCGGCGACCTTGGCCCACTCCTCCTTGGTGGTGACCGGCTTCGCGGACTTGTTCACCTCGGCGATCACGGCCTCGGCGGCGGCGTCGATGCCGCGCTTGAGGTCGATCGGGGAGGCGCCGGCGATCACGTTCTTGAGGCCTTCGGTCACGATGGCCTGGGCCAGCACGGTGGCGGTGGTGGTGCCGTCGCCGGCGATGTCGGAGGTCTTGGAGGCGACCTCCTTGACGAGCTGGGCGCCCATGTTCTCGAACGGATCCTCGAGCTCGATCTCCTTGGCCACGGACACGCCGTCCTTGGTGGAGGTGGGGGAGCCGAAGCTCTTCGCGAGCACGACGTTGCGGCCCTTGGGCCCGAGGGTGATCTTGACGGCGTTCGCCAGCTTGTCCACGCCCTTCTTGAGGGCGGCGCGGGCGGCGGCGTCGAATACCAGTTGCTTAGCCATTGTGAATCTCCTTGTTCCTTATGGAATCGTTTTTTCTCTCGGATGCTTTCTCAGAATCTTCCCGGCGCCGGGGACCGCTCGGCGATCCCGCGGATCGCTGCGCGATCCCTCCGGCGCGGCCGGCTTCAGATCACGGCCAGGACGTCGCTTTCGCGCATGATGAGGTATTCCTTGCCTTCGATGACGACCTCGGTTCCCGAGTACTTGCCGTACAGGACGGTGTCGCCGGCTTTCACTTCCAGCTTCAGCAGGGAGCCGCTATCGCTCAGCTTGCCGGGACCGGCGGCCACGATGCGGCCCTTCTGGGGCTTTTCCTTGGCGTTGTCCGGGATGTACAGGCCGCCGGCGGTTTTTTCCGCGGCTTCCAGGGGCTCCACGATAACGCGATCGGCGAGGGGTTTGACGTTCATTGGCTTCTCCTTCTTGAAATCAGTCGTTCGGATCCAGAGCCTTTTAGCACTCAATGGGTTCGAGTGCTAAAGTTTGCGAACAATATATGTTCGGTTTTTCGCATAATCAAGTGTGATGGGATCTTTTTTTTGACTCTTTTGAACAAAGGCTTTTGAGATGCTTAAAGGGGTGTTTCAAAGTAAAACGGCGATATCTTGAAAGTCCTCGATTTTAAGGGTCCTGGCGTTCCCCATGGTATCTTTACCCTATGGTTTTCAGAGCCTTCCTCGCCGCCTCGCGCCTGCAGGTGGCGGCCTTATTGATACTGGGATTGGCCATCGGCTCCCTGGAGGGGGGCTTCGTCTTCCTGATGAAGTCGGCGCTGACCGACGGGGCCCTGGATTGGCGGATGCCGCTCGCCGTCGCCTTCGTCCTCGTCAGCCTCCGCTGCCTGCTGCAATGGGAGGCCGCGCGCCGGGAGGCGGGGGCCGTGCACGGCTGGATCGCCGCGCGCCGCGCCTCGCTGCTCGCCTTGGCGGGGAACCGGCGCTTCCCGTCCTACCGCGAGCCCTGGCGCACCCCGCTGATCCGCGCCCTGGAAGCGGGTTTCACGGACATGGCAGAAGGCGTCGCCGCCGGGCTGCGCGGCTTCTCGGCCCTGGCCCAGGCCGCGGTGCTGCTGCCCCTGCTCCTGCTCTTCGCCTGGAAGGCGGCGCTGGCGGCCGCGGCCCTGGCCCTGCCGGTGTGGTGGCTGAGCCGCCGGCGCTCCGCGTCGCTGGCGGCGTCGGCGCGGGCCTTCGGGGACTCCTCCGAGTCCCTGGCCCGCAAGGTGGGAGCCTACGCCGAGGGCCTGGAATCGGCCTCCGGCAACGGCCGCCTGGCCGAAGCCTGCGACGCCCTGTCCGGCGCGGAGGCCAGCCACGAGGACGCGGCCCGCCGCTGGGAGCTGACCAAGGCCCGGTTCCCGCCGCTCCTGGAATGGCTGTTCTTCGCGGCCCTGGCCGCGCTGCTGGCGCTGGCCGCGCCCGTCGCGACGGCGGCGCCCCCGTCGCCGGCAATGCCCGCGGGAGGCGCGGACTGGACCGGATCCCTGCTCCCATTCGCCGCCCTGCTGCTCCTGCTCTACCGCCCCCTGCGCGAATGGGCGAGGGCCCATCCCGCCCGCCTGCCCGGCGACGCCGCCTGGTCCTCCTACCGTACCCTGCATGATACCCTCTCCGCGCTGCCGGAGCGCCGGCCCCACGCCCGGGCTCCGGGCGGCCGCATCGTGTGCGATCGGATCCGCTTCGCGTACGGGAACGGAAGCGGGTCCGGGACGGGGGCCGGACGCGTGTCCGAAAAAAGCAAGTCCCATGAAGGCGGGTCCCGCGGGGACGCGCCGCGGGAAGTGTTCCGCGGGCTGCGCCTGGAGCTCGATCCCGGCGAGACGACGTGGATCCACGGCCCCAACGGATCGGGCAAGAGCACCTTGCTGAAGATCCTCGCCGGCGTGGAATTCCCGGACGGGGGCCGCGTCCTCCTGCCCGCCCGCCTGTCGGGCGCGCCCGCGCCCTTCGCCTTCCTGCCCCAGCGTGCCGTGATCGAGCCGGATTGGCCGGAGTGGGCGGAACGCTATTCCCGCGAGCGCGCGGCGGAGTGGGAGCGGCTGGACGCCATCCTCGGGCTGGCGCCTTTGCGGGAGCGGTGGGAGCGGGTCCGGGGCCGGGACAGCCGGGATCCGCGCGCCTGGGCGGAGGCCCTGTCGGGAGGACAGCGCCAGCGGCTGGCCCTGGCGCGGGTCTTCGCCTCGGACGCGCCCTGCCTGCTCCTCGACGAGCCCACCACCTGGCTGTCCGGCGCCGACCGGGAGCGCATCCTGGGCGGGCTCCTGGCCTTCCGCCGTCGCCGTCCGGGCGCGGGCGCGGTGCTGGTCTCCCATGAACCGTTCGCCGGCGCGTTCTGCTCCCGGGCCCTGCGCCTCGACGACGCGGAGCCCGCGCCGGGCGGGGCCGGGGACGGCGCGGAGGATCCGACGGCGGAGGCGCAGGCCTCCGGGACCGCCCCGGAGCCGCGGGATCCGGCGGAGGTCCCGTGAGCGCCTCGCCTGCGGCCTCCGGCCGGATCTCCGGCGGACGCGGCTTCGGCGATCTCCATTTCGCCTGGCGCGGGCGGGTGATGGCCCTCTTCTTCCTGGCGCTGGCCGCCAGCCGGGCCGGATCGGACGCGCCGCTCCTGCCTGCGGCTCTGATCCTGGCGGGCCTGGGCATGGCCGGACGACTGGCGTCCGGGCGGCACATCGCCGGACACAGCAACGGGCTCCGCCTGGGGGAGGGTCCCCTGGCCGCCACCGGACCCTATGCCTGGAGCCGGAACCCCCTGTACCTGTCCAACCTGGCCGTGTCCGCGGGGCTGCTCCTGTTCGCGAACAGCCTGCCCCCCTGGGGCATGGCCGCCTTCTTCGCCGCGGTCTGCCTCCACCACGCCCTGCTGGTCCGCGCCGAAGAGCGCCACCTGGCCCTGCGCCACGGAGACGCATGGCTGCGTTACCGGGAGGTTACCCCGCGCTGGCTCGGGCCGCGGCGACGGCGGGGCGGACACGGCGACGGCGGGTCCTCCCAGGGCGGCGCGGAGCACACCTTCGCGGCCGCCTGGCGCAGGCAGGGCGGCAACCTGGCGACCACGGCGGCGGCGGTCCTGCTGATCTGGGGGCTGGGGCGGTGACGGCCACCCTTCCGCTGCTCGCCTACGACGCCGCCTGGCGCCTGGCCCTGGGGCCCATCGCGGGCGCCGCGCGCCTGGATGCCTGGCTGCGCGGCCAATCGTGCCTGGGGGGCCGGGGCT
>CBILQL010000321.1:0-6249 GCA_966238865.1 uncultured bacterium | reverse complement strand
GGTCCTGGACGGCGGCCTCGCCGAGCACGCACCCGCCCTGGACGCTGTCGCCGCCGATCCCGCCGTTGCCGGATCCACTGCTGCCGAATCCACCGCTGCCGCGGCTGATTCCGATGCTGCCGTAACCGCCGCCGCGGTGCCGGAATGGGCCCTGGCCGCCCGGGTCGCCGGGACCGACGTAGCTTCCCTGGTACGGGGCGCGTCCGCCTCCCTGAAGGCCCGCATCGAAAAGGGCCTGCGCCTGCCCTCCGAGAAGCGCTTCCTGCACACCGCGCCCCATCACGACGACATCGAGCTGGCCTATTTCCCCGCCATCCACCACCTGGTGCGATCGGAGCGGCATACCAGCCATTTCTGCTACCTGACCAGCGGCTTCACCGCCGTGACCAACGACTACCTCCTGGCCCGGCTGCGCCAACTGGCCGAGCTCCTCGGGAACGGCGGGCTGGGGCGCAGGATTTCCCTGGACGACCTGCGGAATCCCGCCACCGCCCAGCAGGAAATCACCGGCTACCTGAAGGCCATCGCCGGTCGGAACCGGGATGCGGAGGAATATTTCACCGCCTGCCGGCTCTCGCGCTTCTTTTTCGCACGGGATGCCGGGGACGGCGCAGTCGGTCCGGGGGGAGAGGGTCCCGGGGGCGTCCCAGGGGGCGGAGGCCACGGTGGCGGTGGCAACAGTGGCGGTGGCCACAGCGGCGGTGGTTCCGCGGCCGGCGCGGCGGAGCGGGTGCTCCGTTTCATCCGCGGGCAGATCGCCCTGCTCGAGGGCCTGGACGCCGGCCGCGCCGACACCGAGGAGATCCAGGGGATGAAGGGCTGGATCCGGGAATGGGAGGCGGAGCTGGTCTGGGCCCATTTCGGGCTGGGCCGCGACCACGTGCACCACCTGCGGCTGTCCTTCTACACCGGCGCCATCTTCCCGGAGGATCCGGATTTCGAGAAGGACGTGATGCCCATCTTGCGCCTGCTGGAGCGGGTGGAGCCCGACATCGTCACCGTGGCCATGGACCCCGAAGGCAGCGGCCCGGACACCCATTTCAAGGTGCTCGTGGCCGTCTCCCGCGCGCTGGAGGAATACGTGCGCCGCCACGGCGATCGGGGCCTGCGCGTCTACGGGTACCGCAACATCTGGTCCCGCTACCACCCCGCCGAGGCCGACCTCATCATCCCCGTGTCCATGAACTCCTTCGCGGTATTGGACAGCATGTTCAACTCCTGCTTCGTCAGCCAGCGCGCCGCCTCCTTCCCCAGCCCCGAGCTGAACGGCACCTTCAGCCAGCTGGCCCAGAAGATCTGGGTGGAGCAGCACAGCGACCTGACCAAGCTGCTGGGATCCGGGTATTGGTACGGCAGCCCGCATCCCATGATGCGCCGGGCGTACGGCGCCATCTATCTCAAGGACATGTCCTATGCGGAGTTCCGGGCGGAGACCGAGCCGCTCCTGCGCTTCCTGGAGGCGAAGCGCGCGATGGGCGGCGACGGGGACGTGTCCTAGCCCAGCCTGGCGGGGCCCGACGCGGAGTCACAGGGCTGGCGCCGTGACGCGGGGTTAGGGACTATCGGCACTCGTGGCGTCGGCGGACGGACCGGCTTCCCGGTATGAACCATCGACCAGGGGTGCGGACGAGACTTCCACCTGGTCCACGTAGGGATGGCAGACCTGGCCGTCCTCGGGGGTGAAGCTCAGGGTGACCGGCTTTCCTCCGGCCTTCAGCGCATGGGTGAAGGTCTTCCGCCAATCGTCGTCGTTGAGGCGGAAGCTCACGACCAGCTCCTCCTCGGAGGATGTCTTCAGGCGCACGGCCACCTTGGAGCCTTCCTTGCAGGCGCCGGTCATCTGGAGCTGGAACTCGATGCCCTGCATTTCCCCGGCATACAGCCACTTGGATCCGGAGGCATTCTGAGACCCCGATCCCGGCGGCACATCCGCCGCGAAGGCCAGGAGCGGAGTCAGGGCTGCGATGATGAATGTGGACCGGGCTGATATCGACACGCATCCCCCCTTTTGTTTCATCTTGTCACGATACCTTGGTTAAAAGGTACCATATTGGTCCTCAGACGGCCACGGCGCCCACGTTTTTGGGCATGGCCAGGGGGAGGTACAGACGCATGCGGGTGCCTTTGCCGGGTTCGCTGTCGGCATGGATGGCCCCGCCGCTCTGCTTGAGGATGCCGTAGGCGGTGGAGAGCCCCAGGCCGGTTCCGGTTCGGCCCCAGGGGCCGGAGCCCGGCGGCTTGGTGGTGAAGAAGGGCTCGAAGATGCGGGCCAGGATTTCCTTGCTCATGCCAATTCCCGTGTCCTCGAGGATGAGCAGGGCGTAGGAACCCGGCTTCAGCCGGTCGTTGGCCAGGGTCGCCGCGTCCTCGTGCCATCCGGTCTCGCGCACCTTGAGGATGGTGGTGCGGATGGTGAGGGTCCCGCCGACGTGCATGGCGTCGCGGGCGTTGATCACCAGCCCCATCAGCACGTTTTCCAGCTGCACCGGATCGGCGAACACCGGTCCCAGCTCCTGGGACGGGAACCAGCGGTATTGCACCGATTCCCCGAGGGCTTCCCGCACGCTCCGTTCCATTCCGCCGATGAGGGCGTTGAGATCGGTCAGCCGGGGCTGGAGCAGGAGCCGGCTGCTGAAGGCCAGGAGCTGGCGCGTGAGCACGGCCGCCCGGTTGCCGGCCTTGCGGATCTCCTCCGCATTCTCGCGCATGGGATGCTGATCCGGGAAATGGCCGAGGAGCAACTCGCTGTAGCCGTTGATGGCCGTGAGCAGGTTGTTGAAGTCGTGGGCCACCCCGCCCGCCAGGCGCCCCACGGTTTCCATGCGCTGGTGCTGCCGCAGCTCCTCTTCCCGCCGCCGCCCCGCCAGGGCCTCCACCTTCCGTTCGGTGATGTCCTCGACCATGCCTTCGATGACGCCCAGGGTCTCTCCCCCCGGCCGCAGGCTCTGGGTCAGGGATATCCACTTCTCCTTGCTGCCCTGGGTCCTGAGCTTCAGCTCGACTCCCCGGATGAAGCCCGTGCGCTTCAGCTCGCGGTTGAGGCGCATGTCGTCGGACGGGTCGGCCAGCAGGCTTCGCAGGGTCCACCCCGGCGCCTCGCGCCAGGAGCCGATGCCGAAGATGGAGCAGAAGGCGGCATTGGCGTACAGCATGATCCCCCGGGTCGTGGCCCGGTAGACGCCCACGTTGAGCCGTCCCAGCAGCTCCTGGAGCCGCGTCTCGGTCCAAGCGTCCCGCTTGCGGATGCGGCCGTCCTCGATCAAGGCGTCGGCGGTCTTGCGCAGGGTCTTGAGCCTTCCCGCCGTCTTGGGGACAAAGTTGTCGAACCCGGCGCGCACGGCCTCGACGGCGGCTTCCAGGCGCTCGTCGCGGGAGATCATCATCAGGGGGCAATCCGGATAGCGTTCGCGCAGCAGGTGGCCGACTTTCAGGCCGTCGGACCAGGCCAGCCTGCGCTCCACGATGGCGAGATCGTAGCGGGCGGCTTCCAGGGAGCGGGTGAACGCCTCGGCGCAGGCCACTTCCTCCGTCACCCATCTCTCGGGGCCGGCCCGCAGCGCATCCAGGATGATCGCGCGATCTTCCGGGCTGTCATCGATGATCAGGAGTTTCACCGGCCTTGTCATGCTTCCGTGCCCCGGTGCATCAAGCAATGGAGATCCCGCCGTGTGCGCGAAATATAGAATATATCGATATATGAGTCAGGAAAAAGGGGTCACCGGCAGACGGCTCACCGGTACCACGCAGGCCCGCCAATCGATTGGTACTATTGGTACTTCGCCCTCTCCGGGTGTTATAGTTCAGGCGGGCGGACGGATCCGCCGGGAAAGCGCTTCCAAGGGGTTTGCAATGTGCGGAATGTCGCGAATCGTGAGAATAAAAGTTTTCCGCAGATTTTTCCCGCTCATGGCGGCTGCCATCGGAGTCGCCGGATGCACCCTGGACAGCATCATCGTCCTCAAGCATCCGGGCTCGGTTCCGGTCGGGGAAACCTTTTCGATGGGCGCGGTGGACATCATCCTGGACATGAGCTCCGCCCAGGCTTCCGCGGATTCGATTTACCGCGACAGCATCCACGTCGGCGTGGGACTGCCGTCCGGATGGACCGTAGTCTCGGCGAAGGCCTGTCCAGCTCCGCATTTCCGTCCGGCCAAGGCTTCCGTGAACGATTTGGACACCAATAAACGGAATCAGCTCCTCCTGGATACCTTGGACGTCTGCGAAAGCCGGGCTGTTCCATTGGATCCGGATTCTGGGGTGATTGGCTTCCTGGCCGGGCGTACCATCCGGGTTCCCGCCAGTCCGGAAAGTCTGGGCGTCCAGTTTACCTTGAAACCGGACACGGTTCCAAATTGGTTCGGATTCAGAGGTCGCATCGATGTGTCCATACCCGCCGGCGCGCCGGCGGATACCATCCTGGACTCCACCGCCTCCACCGCCATCCTGGAGCCGACCGCCTTCAAGGCCCTGCCGGTCTACGTCTACCTCACCCTCCGGGCCGGTCCGCGGGACACCGCGGCGCGCCTGCTCTATTTCAGCAAGACGGGGCCGCTCGACACTACCGGCATCCGGAACAATACCAACCTGGACAAGGGGGCCCTGGTCTACCATCCGATCGTCGTCACCAGCCCGGTGTCCGCGGCGCCCCGCTCCGCTACCCCCGGCTTCCGTTGGGCGTCGGGCGGACCCTCGATCCGGCGCACCGGTTCGGGCCTCCTCACCCTCCGCCTGCCGCCCGCGGCTTCCGGCGTCCCCGGCCGGGGCGGATTGGAAGTCCTTTCCGCAACCGGCGGGCGCCTGCGGGCCTGGAGCGCCCCTGCGCTGGGAGCGACGGGCGAGGTGCAGTGGGACGGCACCGACGCTTCGGGCCGGCCCCTTCCCGCGGGCCGCTACCTGCTCCGCGCCGTTCCATCCGGGAATCATCGCATCCAACCTTTCGTCCTGATACCTTAGACGGGAGTTCGAGTCCCGGCGAGGACATGTCGCCGGCCCCGGTTTTGACCTTCGCCGATTTCCGTTTACCTTTCCCCGGGGGGGTGTTCCCCGCGGGAGTCGCAATCGACATGAAGACGGGCGTCCTAGTGGTCAATCTCGGAACTCCGGACGCGCCGTCGACGTCCAAGGTGCGCGCCTACCTGCGGGAATTCCTGAGCGATCCGAGGGTCGTCGACGTCAATCCCGTCGGCCGCTTCATGCTCCTCAACTTCATCATCCTGCCCTTCCGATCGAGCAGGAGCGCCGAGGCCTACGAGAAGGTCTGGACGGCGGAAGGATCGCCGCTCCTGCACCACACCCGCGCCTTCAGCGAACGCCTGCAGGCCGCCCTGCCCGAGGGCGCCTACAAGGTGGAGTATGCCATGCGTTACGGCCGGCCCTCCATCCCCGAGCGGCTGGAGGCGCTGCTGTCCCAGTCCGTGGACCGCCTCGTCATCCTGCCCATGTATCCCCAGTACGCGTCCGCCAGCACGGGATCCTCCCTGCAATGCGTCTTCGAGGTCCTGGCCAAGCGGTGGAACGTGCCTCCCGTCAAGGTGGTGGGCCCTTTCTTCCGCGAGGGCGGCTTCCTCGACGCCGTAACTTCCCTGGGACGGCCCCATATCGCCTCGCTGAATCCCGATCACATCCTCTTCAGCTATCACGGCCTGCCGGAGCGGCAGATACGCCGCAGCGAGACCCTGGAAGGGCATTGCCTCAAGGCCGATGACGCCTGCTGCGCGAGCCTCTCCTTCAAGAACCAGTACTGCTATCGCGCCCAATGCTTCGAGACGACGCGGCTCCTGGCCGCGCGCCTGGGCCTGCAGCCGGGAAGCTATTCGACCGCCTTCCAGAGCCGCCTGGGACGCACGCCGTGGATCAAGCCCTATGCCGATCTGGTCATCCAGGATCTGGCGCAACAGGGAAAGAAACGGCTCCTGGTCTTCGAGCCCTCCTTCACCGCAGATTGCCTGGAAACCTTGGAAGAAGTGGGGCTGCGCGCCAGCGCATCCTTCCTTGCCGCGGGCGGCGAGAAACTGGTCCTGGTCCCGTCGCTCAATTCCGACCCGATTTGGGTCGCCGCGGCCCGGGACATGGTCCTCAACGCTTGAAAACGGCGAAAAAAAGATGTTCCAAAACCCTTGCAAGTCGCAAAAGCTTGAAGTAGATTATTCCTCCCCTCGAAACGGGGGGTGTCCCGGCCTCAGCGCCGGGTCAGGTCTTTGAGAGAGGAATCAGGAGCAAGCAGTACCGGTTGGACCCTCGGGTTCAGCT
>CBILQL010000320.1:0-6251 GCA_966238865.1 uncultured bacterium | reverse complement strand
GTGCCGATGCCGCCTCGAGATCAGCAACACCACCGTCCACGTCCACCAGGCCCGCGGTGAAGCTGGACAGATACATGCCCACGTTGCCGAAGGCGGTCTGCACCCAGCGCGAGGCCACGAGGATGGCGACGAACAGCAGGCCGAAGCGGAGCGCCGGCCCCAGCTCGAAAGGATTGTGGAAGGGGGCCGCTTCGCCATCCGTTCCCTGCCGGGGACGCAGATAGAGGAACAGGCAGTAGCCGCTTCCCGCCGCCAGCGCCGCCGTGAGCGGCATCCAGGAGTCGCGGAGCACGCCGGGATTCAGCGCCCAGACCACGGCCAGGGTGCGCCCCAGCATCACGCACCAGGAGGCCAGGATGGCCAGCGCCAGGGACCCGGAATGCGCCGGCTCGGTCCGGCTGCGCTGGGTGAACCCCAGGGTGACGGCGGTGGAGGAGACCAGCCCCCCGACGAGCCCGATGAGCCCGATGCCGCGGCGGGCCCCCAGCAGCTTGGCCAGGACATACCCCACGAACTCGACGCCCAGCATGAGCACCACGAACAGGGCGATCTTGAAGGGATTGACCAGGTCGAAGGGCGGCTGCAGGTAGGATCGGTTGGGCATCAGGGGCAGGACGACCGCGCCGAGCACCGCGAATTTCAGGGCCGCGAACACGTCCTCCTGGGTCAGCCTGCGCGCGAGCGTGTGCAGCTCCAGCTTCAGGGACAGCAGGAGCGTGGTGACCACGCCCAGGGCGCCGGCCAGGCGCAGTTGGCCTTCCAGGCACAAGGCTCCGGCCGCGAAGGCCACGCCGGCGGCGATCTCGGTGGTGAGGCCCCCCATCCCGCGCCGGACCTGCATCAGGTACGTGGTCGTCAACAGCGCCGCGAGCCCCAGGAAGCCGGCGCCCAGGGGTATGGCCGATGCGAACAGGCGGGAGAGATGGGCCGCCCCGCAACCCGAGAGGGCGATGAGGCCGAAGGTGCGCACGCCGGCGGGAAGCTCGCCCCTGTCGTCGCCGGAGGCGAACTCCCGCTGCATGCCTACGAGGACGCCGATGGCGAGGGAAATCCCGTATCGCAGGAAGAGGTCGGCTTCGGACATGCCCAAGATCTAATCAGAATTCCCCGCCTCCGGGACGGCATCGGGAGGCGCCCCGGGCGGGGAGGGAAGCCGGCGGCCCGGGGGCCTTCGGCGATCCTGGGCCAAAGGGGGCATCGGTAGAGGCGACGGACGGCTCAGGCCGTGCGCGATTCTCAGGCCGTGCGCGGATGTCCCGGCTTGACCCCCACTCCCCGCTTGCCGTAGCCGATGTCGGCCGCCTTGTAGTCCGTGATGAGCCAGACCGCGAACAGGGCCACGCCCATCGCGATGTAGAACCAACGGGCCGAACTATCCGCGCTGAACCCCGCCAGCCAGGGCATGGCGATGAGCAGGGGGCTCAGCACCAGCTCTATCGTCCCGTGGACTGTGAAAGGGATGATTTTCGCGATCCCGAGGGGATAGGCGGTCAGGGCCACCAGCACCACGTAGGTGGCGGCGAGGATGTAGGAAATCATGCCCGCCTCGCGCGGTAAATCCAGGGCCGAAGGCGCGATGAGGAGCACCAGGATGGCGCCGATGTCGATGAAGGAATGGAATTTCGGGGATAGGAAATGCATGGAAACCCGCCTTTCTGTTAGTGGATCCGGGATTCCGGAATCTGCCTACTTAAAAACAACGTAATGCCGCGGGCACGGGCAATAACCCCTCCCCCCTGCCGGAGAATCCCGGCCCATCGCCGCGCCCCGCTCCCCGCCGCGCCTCCAAGTGCTTGCGTCCGTCCGCCTATAATCCATTTTCACAATGCCGCCCCACCAAGGAGACCCGCATGGCATTGGACATCTTGAAGGAAAAAGGCATTCCCCTGGACAAGCAGGAGTTCACCTGGCGCGACATGGTGCGCGTCCCGACCAGCAAGCTGGACGACGACGCCTTCACCCGCGTCCGGGTCATCCTCATGAACGGCATCGAGTCGGAGGCGAACCGCTTCTCCCATGCCTGCGCGCGCATGAACGGGGACCTGCAGCTTCATCTGGCCCGGGTGCGCCGCATCGAGCAGCACCAGCAGACCCTGGTCAACTGGCTCCTTCCCGCCGACCTCTCGCCCCTGGAGACCACCCTGGGCTTCGAGCAGGTGGCCATCGAGGTGACCGCCAGCGTGGCGCAGCACGAGCCGGACCCCTACCTGGCCCAGGTCTACCGCTTCGGCCTGCTGGAGGATTTCGACCACATGTACCGCTATTCCGCCCTTTTCGACCGGGTGGGCGGCGGCGACGCCAACAGCATCCTGCAGAACTACACGGACATCCTCCCGGGCCGGCCCACGGAGGTGGAGCACCGCGCTCCGGAGGACGATCTGCGCCGCCCCTACGACAAGGCCAAGGCGGCGCCGATCTCCAAGCTGCACGCGCTCACCATCATGGCGGGCGAGAACCAGACCCACGACTACTACATGACCATCGGACCCATGTTCGCCGACCCGGTGGCGCGCCAGCTGTACGCCGAAATCGCCTCCATCGAGGAGCAGCACGTCACCCAGTACGAGAGCATCATCGATCCCTCCGAGAGCTGGATGGAGAAGTGGCTGATGCACGAGGCCGCCGAGGCCTACAACTACTACTCCTGCCTGCGGTACGAGACCAATCCGAAGGTCAAGGCCGTCTGGGAGCGTTTCCTGAACTACGAGCTGGGGCACCTGCATTACGTCCTCGACCTCTTCAAGCAGACCCAGCGGAAAGACATCGAAGCCATCCTGCCCGCCTCCCTGCCCGAGCCCATCGAATACCGCAGCCACCGGGAATTCGTGCGCAAGGTGCTGAAGGAGGAGGTGGATCTGCGGGCCCGGGGGGCGGACTTCATCCCGCGACAGGAGGAGGCGCCCGACTCCCCCTCCGTACGCTACCGCGAGCGCATCAATGCGGACGGATCGCCCTCGGACACGGTGGCGGCCGGATACCGGTGGAACGCAGGCACGGAACTGGCCGGGAAAGAAGCCCCGGCGATTTTCGCCGGAAAGGGGGATTGAAGCATGCTGCAGCACAAGAGTTCCGAGACCCCGCAAGCTTCCGCCGAGACCGGCGCGGGCACCGGCAACCGCACCGGGATCAGCCAGGCCCCGGAAATGGCCCTCGCGCTCATCCGCGAGGCCCAAAAGACCCCTCCGAACGCTTCCGGCGATGCCCGGGTCCTCGGGGAATACCGCGCCGACTATATCCGGGAAATGGAGGTTCTGGGCTCAAGGCCCCGGCCCCTGGGCCAGGCCCCCGCCGGATCCGCCGCGCCCCTGCTCCTCGACAAGCTGGGCGAGCGCCTGGCCTTCGAGCGGCAGGGCGTGCGTCTCTATGAAGGGCTGATCGGCAAGGCGAAGCTCCTCCCCGGAATGCCCGGCGGTCCTTCCCTGGAGGATCTCGAGCATATCCTCGCCGAGGAGCGCGGGCATTTCCGCCTCCTGCAGCAGGCCGTGGTGGAGGCGGGCGGCGATCCCACCGTGCTCACGCCCTGCGCGAACATCGCCGCCGTGCTCTCCCAGGGCGTGGTCCAGATAGTCACCGATCCCCGGACCACCATGGTCCAATGCCTGGAGGCCATCCTCCTCGCCGAGCTGGCCGACAACGACGGGTGGAACCTGCTCAGGCAGGTGGCGCTGGCCTCCGGGGCCGCCGGCCTGGCGGAGCAGTTCGGTGAGGCGGAGGCGCACGAGCAGGAGCACCTGGCCAAGGTGCGGGGCTGGCTGTCGGCTTCGCTGCCGGGCGGGAAGCCGCCCGCGAAAAGCGCCAGGCCGTCCGCGGCCTCACGCCGGGCGGGATCCCGGGCCACCCCCAAGGCCACCCCCAAGGCCGGGTCCAAGCCTTCCTCCAAGCCTTCCTCCTAGCCTTCGTCCAAGCCTTCCTCCAAGCCTTCCTCCAAGCCTTCCTCCCGGCGGCCGAAGCGGTCCTGAGGCCGCACCCGGGCTCGCGCATGCATGTCCCGGCCGACCGCCGCTCCCGCGGCGTCGCGGTCCGGGGTGCAGCAATCCCGCGGCGGAAGCTATTTTGAGGATGCCGCCTGGGTGGGCGATGGCGAAAGCACGACATGAACCCCGATAATCGACCCTCGGACCCCGACAGACACGCTTCTGCACCGAAGCCCGGTTTCTCCACCGCCTGCGTCCATGCCGGGACCTACATGGACGCCTCCACGGGCGGAGTGAACAGCCCGATTTTCACCTCCTCCGCCTATGCCTATCCGGGTCCGGGCGGGGAGAACATGTATCCGCGCTATTTCAATACGCCCAACCAGCAAGCGGTGGCCGGGAAAATGGCCGCCTTGGAGAACGGCGAAGCGGCGCTGGTGTTCGCCTCGGGCATGGCGGCGATTTCCACCGTGCTCCTGTCCTCGCTGAAGCCGGGGGATCACGCCGTCTTCCAGGGCGATCTCTACGGCGGGACGCTCGGCCTGGTCGCCGGGGAGCTGACCCGCCTCGGGATCGAGGTATCCTACGGGCGCACGGTGGAGGACCTGGCCGCGGCCTTGCGGCCCGGCACCCGCACGCTTTACGTCGAAACCCCTTCGAACCCGCTCCTGCGCTGCCTGGACCTGGCGGCGGTGGCTGAACTCGGCCGCTCCCGGGGCGTGCTGACCATCGTGGACAACACCTTCGCCACCCCCATCACCCACCGGCCCCTGGAGCTGGGGATGGACGTGGTCGTCCACAGCGCCACCAAGTACCTGAACGGGCACAGCGATCTGAATGCCGGCGTCGTGGTGGCTTCCGCGGAGCGGATCCGCATCCTGGCGCGCAGCGCCGTGAACCTCGGCGGCATGCTGGATTCGCTCGCCTGCTACCAGCTCGAACGCGGCCTCAAGACCCTGGCCATCCGGGTCCGGCAGCACAACGAGAACGCCGGGCGCCTCGCCCGCTTCCTCGCGGATCATCCCGCGGTTGCCCGCGTGCATTATCCCGGCCTGCCGGACCACCCGGATCACGCCATCGCCGCCCGCCGGATGCGCGGCTTCGGCGGGATGCTCGCCTTCGAGCTCCGGGATCCCAGCCGGGTGGGCGGATGCTTCGGACGGCTGCGGATCGCCAAGCCCGCCCTGAGCCTCGGCGGGGTGGAGACCCTGGTATGCGTGCCCGCCCTGACTTCGCACAAGAACCTGTCGCCGGAAGAACGCCTGCGGGCCGGCATCGGCGACGGCCTGGTGCGGGTGTCGGTGGGGATCGAGGATGCCGACGATCTCCTCGGGGATTTCGGGTCCGCGCTGGATCTCCGCTTATAGAAAAAACCTATAAGGCCGGGAGGATAAAGGGAATGGACCTGCCGTCGCAAAGCGGGTATCCTGATCCTGAGGACTTCCCATGCCCGATACCCAGCTTACCAGGATCCGCATCAAGCCCGGCAACACCGCCCGGGTGTTGAAGGCCGGGAGCATCCGGCGGGCATATGCCGTCCACATGAACCCCGCCCAATCCGGGCCGCTCGCGCGGCTTCCCGTGCAAGCGCCCGAATAGGCGCCCGGGCCACCCCAGCAGCAACGGTTTGCACGGATGCCCCGCGGGAGCGGGGCATCCCGAAAGCATTTCCCGCCCGGCTTCCGGCCGCAACCGTCCGCGCCGTTTCATTACCCGTAAAGCATTCGAATACCCAGGAAAGGAAGGAGAACATCATGATTGCCCATTCGATTCCCATGACCCCGGAAGGATACCGCAGGATGCAGGAGGAATTGGAAATCCTGAAGCAGCAAGCGGACCGGCGCACAGCCGGCCCGGTCGCAGACGGCGATACGCATCCCGGACTCGAGAGGATCCTGGAACTGGAAGAGAAGATCCAGCGGGCCCAGGTCATCGAAGGCGGGCTGAGGGACCGGGTCCGCTTCGGGGCCGTGGTGAAGGTCCGGAACCGGGACGCGAACTCGGTCTCGGAATACGCCCTGGTGGGCCCGGAGGAGCTCGATCCGGAATGCGGGAGGATCTCCCCGGCCTCCCCCATCGGCAGAGCCCTCATGGGCCGCCGCGTCGGCGAAACCGTGGCCTTGCGGGTGCCCCGGGGCGATCTGCGCCTCGAGATCCTCGCCATTCTCTGAGACGAGGCCCGGCCTCAGAGCCCCCTGGTAGGATGGCAGCCCGGACGCGCGCCGGCCGAACGTCGGCCGCGTGCCCGGGGCCTCCCCTTGCCGGAGTCCCTATGTGGAATCGACGAGGTTGGCGAATTCCGGATAGTCCCGCCGGATGCACTCGGGGCAGATGCCA
>CBILQL010000319.1:0-6280 GCA_966238865.1 uncultured bacterium | reverse complement strand
ACTTCTTCGGCATCTTCGGAATGGCGGCTTTTTCCGCCGGCTTCGCCATCGACGCCTTCCTCACCTTGCGCGGTCTCCTCGTGACCGGCGTCATCGGCCACAGCGCCCTGCTGCTGCTGGGCGTCTTCCTGATGCTGCTGGGGGTCCAGATCCTCATGTTCGGCTTCATGGCGGCCCTGGTCGGGGAGCGCGAGGAGCGCGGCCGGGACGATCTCTCCGGCTTCCTGGAAGACGCCTGATGCGGCTCCCTGCGGCCGCGGTCGCGGGGCTGGCCTGCCTGATCAGCCTGTGCGGGGCCTTCGCCGTGAGGGCTTCCGGCATCGATGCCCGGTGGCGGGGCGGCATGGCGTTCATCCTGCTCTGCGCCGCCGCCGGGAGTCTCGCGGTCTGGGCTCAGCTCGGACCCGTCGGCCGGCGGCTCGCGGCCTGGGCGGAATCCCGACCTCCGATCTTCTGGACCCGCCTGACCATCGCCGCGGCCTGCGCCTTCACGGCGCTCTTCTCCCTGGTGTCGGTTCTGCGCTGGGCGGCCCTGACCCCGACGATGTGGGATCTCGGGAACTTCGACCAGCCCCTGTGGAACGCCGTCCATGGCCACGGCCTGGAGCTGACCCAGCACCATTTCGACGGCAACCTGGACCGCATGTCCAGCCACTTCGAGCCCATCCTGTACCTGTTCGCGCTGCCATACCTGTTCGCGCCCTCGCCCCTCTGGCTCCTCGTCCTGCAGGCCGCATGCCTCGGGGCGTCCGCGCCGATTCTCCGGCGCGCCTTCGCGCACTATCTGCCGCCGCCTTCCGCGACCCTGCTCGTCCTCCTCTTCCTGCTGCTCCCCACCCTGCATTTCGCCGCTCTCAGCGATTTCCCCGCCGACAGCCCCGCCCTGCTCTTCCTCTCCCTGGCCTTCCTGGCCCTCCTCGAGGGGCGCATGAAGTTGTACGCGGCGGCGGTGTTCGGGGCGCTCCTGTGCAAGGAATACGCGGCCCTGGTGACGGCCTGCCTGGGCCTGTATGCGGCGGTCGTGCAACGGCGGAAGCTCGCCGGGGCGATTACCGTGGCTGTCTCGGCGGCGTGGTTCTATGTGGCCATGGAAATCGTGATGCCCCGTTTCAACCATGGGCAGCCGCCCGGGGTGCTCGTGCTCAACTACGCGGACCTGGGAGCCGCGGAGGGGCTCGCCGGCATGGTACGTCACCTGCTCCTCCATCCCGGCGATGCGTTCGCGCGAATTTTCAAGCCCCTCCACGTCGAGAATCTCATCTTCCTCCTGGCCCCGCTGCTCGGCCTGCCGCTGCTGGGGCCGGCGGAACTGGCTGTTGCGGCCCCGATCTTCGCCAAGGACCTGCTGGCGGATTTCGACATCGGCAACCATCACCTGACCATGGCCCTGCCCTTCCTGTTCCTGGCCATCGCCAAGGGCCTGTCCCGTCCCGGCCGGGAACCGCTGCTGCCCGCCCTGGCCGGCGGCCTGCTACTGGGCGCCTTCCTCCTCAGCCCGGCCCCGGTGGGCCAGCGCTTCTGGCGGTCCCTGGATCAATACCTTCCCGATGCCCGGGACGCGCAAGCCAAGGCCCTGCTGGCCCGCATCCCCGCGGACGTACCCGTGTCCGCCTCGGAGCATCTCGCGCCCAGGCTCACCCATCGCCGCTATTGCTACCTGTTTCCCGGGCCGCATGACAAGGCGAAGGCGGATTACGTCGTCGTGGACCTGGGGCGGGATCTGCCGGACGCGAACTGGGCGACCTACGCCCAGCTGCGCGATTCCCTGGAGGCCCTGAAGCGCGACACGCGTTTCGAAGCCCTCGCGGGCGGGGGGGATTTGTGGCTGTTCCGGCGCCGGGAATGAGGTCTGTCCGGCGGGCGAGGCTCGTCCGGCGGGCGCGAGGGCGGGCGTCCGGCCCGGGGTCGGTGCCGTATTGGCCCCCGTGCGAACCGGGATGGTAGAATAGCCCCATGGCCGAAAGGGATCGTCCACCTTCCGCTGTCCGGGCTGTTCCGACCCGCCAGGCGATCCCGGCCGCATCTGCAGCTTTGTCATCTCAGGCTTCCCAGGCCGCGTCCGCGCCGGGCGTCCGGGCCGTGACCCCGGGACTGGTCCAGGTGCAGGTGGTCAATTACCGCCGCGCCGACCTCACTCTGGCCTGCCTCGCATCCATCCGCCGCCAGACCTACCGCAACCTGCGCATCCTCCTCATCGACAACGCCTCCACGCCCGAGTCCCGGCGGACTTTGGCGGCAGCCGGGAGCGACGTGTCCCTGCTCGCCCATGAGGAGAACCTGGGCTGGGGCGCCGGGCACAACGCCGGCTTCGCCTATAGGGGTTTCGAGACCGATCCCGAGTTCTACCTGGTGGTCAACAACGACGCGGTGCTGGATCCGGACTGCCTGCAGGAGCTGGTCGCCACCTTGACGGAACATCCGGACTGCGCCGTCGCCTCCCCGATGATCTACAAGGACGAAACCCGCCGCGCGGCGGACAACGTGGGCTTCAACCTCTCCTACCGGTACTTCATCCCGCTGGATTGGGGATACGTGACCGGCAATCACGGCCGGTATGCGCGGCAGGGTAGCCGGCAGGTCACCTGGTCCGACGACACCGTCTCGCTCATGCGCCGCTCCGCCCTGATGGCGGCGGGCGGCTATGACGAAGGATATTTCATGTACGTGGACGAGACCGACCTGGCCTACCGCCTGGGCCGGCTCGGCTATGCCATCCGGGTCAATTACCGGGCCGTCGCCTACCATGGCGGCAAGGGATCGTCCCGGGGCGCGGTCTCGGTATTCTCCCTGCATTGCAAGTTCCGCAACTGGCACCGGTTCCACCGCAAGCATTTCGGCGCGCTGCACCGCCCCTACGCCTGGGCCTGGCTCGCCGCCATGTTCCTGCTCAAGTCCTTGCAATTGCTGCGCGCCGGCCGTCCCGCCGCCCTGTCCGAGCTGGCTTCCGCCCTGCTGCGCGGGCAGGCGCCTTCCGCGCGGCCCTTCCAGGGGAGCGTCCCATGATCAACGTGTTCCAGCCGTCCCTGGGGAAGGAGGAAGCCGAGGCCGTCGCGGCCGTGTTCGCCTCCAACTGGCTCGGCAAGGGAAAGCGCGTCCAGGACTTCACCGAGGGCTTCGCCGCCTCCCTGCGGGCCCCGGCGGACCGGTTCCTGACCACCACCTCCTGCACCGAAGGGCTGTTCCTGGCGGGCGAGCTGTTCGGCTTCGGACCCGGGTACGAGGTCATCGCCCCCAGCGTCAGCTTCATCGCCGTGGGGAACAGCATCCGCTCCCGGGGAGCGGACATGGTCCTGTGCGACGTGGACCCCCGCACCTTGAACGCCACCGCCGGGCACGTTGAGGCCCGCCTCACGCCGCGGACCAAGGCCCTCTTCCTCAACCATTACGGCGGGGTCCCCTGCGACATGGATCCCATCCTCGACCTGTGCCGGGCGCGCGGCATCGCCGTGATCGAGGACAGCGCCTGCGCGGTGCGCAGCTTCTACAAGGGCCGCGCCGCCGGGACCCTGGGCGACATGGGAACCTGGTCCTTCGATGCCATGAAGACCCTGTGCGCCGGGGACGGCGGCATGCTCTGCTTCGCCACGCCGGAGTTGCGGGGCAAGGCCCAGGAGGCGCTGTACATGGGGCTTCCGGCCGCCCAGAAAAGCGGCCTGGACAGCTCCGGTTCCGGCCGGGCGGCCTGGTGGGAAATCGAGATCAACGGCTTCGGCCGGCGGGCCATCATGAATGATGTCACCGGCGCCATCGCTTTGGTGCAGCTCGGCAAGCTGCCCGGCTTCCTGGAACGCCGGCGGCGCATCCACCAGACCTATATGCGGGAGCTGGCCGGCCTCGACTGGCTGACCCTGCCCCCGGAAACTCCCGCCCACTCGGAGTCCTCCCACTACTTCTTCTGGATCCAGCTCGCGCGCCGCGACGAGCTGGCGAAGTACCTGTACGACCACGGCGTCTACACCACCTTCCGGTACTGGCCGCTGCACAAGGTCGCCCATTTCCGCTACCGGGGCGCCGCGCTGCCGAATGCCGAATACGCCGCCGCGCATACCTTGAACCTCCCCCTGCACCAGGGCCTCTCCGACGCGGACGTGGACCAGGTCGTGGATCTCATCCGGCGCTTCGGGCGGGAGAAGCTGTGAGCGCCGGGCCGCAAGCCGCCGGCGGGGCGCCGTCCCTGGCCGCCCTGTTCCGCAAGGACCCGGCCGCCTTCCTGAAGCGCGCCTTCGCCAAGCTGCTCGTGGGGCCCCTGAAATACGGGACCGGCAGGCGCTACGACCCGTCCCGTTTCTGGGGCGACCGCTTCGCCAGGTACGGCCTCTCCCTCCAGGGGTCCGGCGACGAGGGCTTCAGCGAGGCCGAGAACCGGGCCATGTACGAGCGGGCCGCCGCCGCCTTCCTGGAGGCCTGCCGGCGCGCCGGCGTCTCCCCGGCGGGCCGCCGCGTGCTCGACATCGGCTGCGGCACGGGCTATTACACCGCCCTCCTGCGCGATCAGGGCGTGGCCGACTATACCGGCGTGGACGTCACCGACGTGCTCTTCCCCCGTCTCCGCGAAACCTTTCCCGGATACCGGTTCCTGCGCGCCGACGCGACGACGGAGACGCTGTCCGGCGAATACGATCTGGTGGTCCTGCTGGACGTGATCCAGAACATCGTGACCCGTGAGCGCCTCGATGCCGTCCTCGGGAACGCGCGGCGCGCCCTGGCGCCGGGAGGCGCCCTGGTGGTGGCGCCGATCATGCCCGAGACCCGGAAGCACCTGTTCTACATGCACTTCTGGTCGCGCGGCGATCTGGAGCGCAATTTCCCCGGATTCACGATCGGGGAGGCCGTACCCTTCCGCAACGACAGCCTCGTGGTCCTCCGCAGGCCCTGAGGCCGGGCCCATGATCCGGGATTACCACGCCTACGAGAGGATCCTGGGGGAGCGCTTCCTGCTGCCCCTGCTGGAACGCCGCGGAGTGGCCCTGGCCGGCAGGTCCGTCCTCGACGCGGGCTGCGGTTATGGAGGCGTGCTCGCGGCCCTGGCCGAACGGCATCCTCTCGGCGCGGCCCTGGGCGTGGACCTGGACATGGACATGATCCGCGCGGGATCCGGCCGCTGCCCCCGGGGCGTGAGCCTGGAGGCCGGCGATTTCCTGAGCCTGGACGCTGGCCGCTTCGACATCATCCTGCTGCGCGACGTCCTCGAACATATCGTGGACGTGGAGGCCGCGCTGGCCAAGGCCGCCGCCCTGCTGAACCCGGGCGGCACCGTCTTCGCCAGCTTCGCGCCGTTCTACTCCCCCTTCGGCGGGCACCAGCACAACGGCTCCGGACTGCCCTCCCGCGTCCCCTGGCTGCACCTGCTTCCGGAGGCGGCCTTCCGCTCCCTGCTCCGGCTGCCCGGCAACAGCTACAAGACCGGCGGAAACCTGGCCGCGGACATGGACACTGTGCTGCGCACGCGCCTCACTTTGGCCCGCTTCCTGCGCGCCGCGCGGAAAGCCGGTTTCGAGGTACGGTACCGTGCGCAATACCTGTCGCGGCCGGAATACGCCGTCAAGCTCGGGATTCCGGAGGTGCCTTTCCCGCCCGTCCCCGTCCTCTCGGAGCTCCTCTGCACCGGCGCCGAGGCCCTGCTCACGGCCGGCTGACCAGGCCGTCCCCCTCGAGATAGGCGGCCATGCGGCGGGAGAACAGGGCCGCGCCCTTGGCATTGAGGTGGTAATTGTCGGCGAAATGCTCCGGCAGGAGCTCCGGAGGCGGGTCCCGCACGAAATCGAGGAAGCGCACCTTGGGATGACCGGAGGCCGCGGCCAGAACCCGCTCGGCGAAGCGCGCCTCCATCTCCCGTTCCAGGCGCGCCGAGGGGCCTTCCCCGCCTTCGGGCACGGGCGCGACGGGGGCGTTGTACAGCACCACGGCCCGGGCCGGGCTCGCGGCCAGCCATTCCAGGGCGCGGACGAAGGCGCGATCCCGCCCTCCGTCGAGGAGGAAATCCTCCAGGGTCCGGTGTCTGCGGCGCGGATCGGGCTTCCCGGGATCGTAGACGCGGAAGTCGGGCGCGAACCCGGCGGCCGCCATCTGGGAGGCGGGCAGGGCCACCGAGTCGGTACAGGCGAAGCCGTCGCCTTCCAGGGCATGCGCGACATGGCGCCGGAGGAAGGGAAGATACCAGTCCGACAGGTAGCGGACATAGGCCGAAGGCGCCCGCCAGGCCGCCCGCGCATGGTCGCCGGCCGTCCAGCTCAGCACCCCGGCCGCCGTGAGCCCGGCGAAGTCCAGGTCGTTGTGCCCG
>CBILQL010000318.1:0-6286 GCA_966238865.1 uncultured bacterium | reverse complement strand
CGCCGTCAACGTCAAGCTGCAGTACAATACCACCGGCTACCCCGGCTCGGGCAACGGCCAGAACGCCCTGGAAATCGCCCAGCTGCGCCACCGGATGACCATGGGCGGCGACGCCGAGGGCAATCCCACCCAGAGCATCGGCGAATACTACAGCGCCGTCATCGGCCGCCTCGGCATCGAGAAGAACCAGAACGCCTCCCGCCTGGAGACCAAGGAATTCCTCATCGCCCAGATGGACGCCGAGCAGGCCAGCATCTCCGGCGTCTCGCTGGACGAGGAGATGGCCAACATGATCAAGTTCGAGAACTCGTACCAGGCCGCGGCCCGGTTCAACACGACCATCAACAACATGATGGACGTTCTGATGAACATCTAAGGAGAGCACCATGGGAACCCGCATCAGCTTCGCCTCCATCAACACCCGCATCCTGGACCGCCTCTACCAGAACTACGGGAGGCTGGAGACCGTCCAGCAGCAGCTCGCCTCCGGCAAGAAGGTGGACCGACCCTCCGACGATCCCGTGGCGGTCTCCAACAGCATGGAGCTGCGCACCCAGATAGACCAGTTCAACACCTTCAAGCGCAACGTCCAGGACGGCCTGGCCTACCTGGGCACCGTGGACACCACCCTGAGCACGGGCAATTCCCTGTACCAGAACATGCGCGAGCGCGCCATCCAGGCCTCCAACGACTCCAATTCGGCCGACAGCCGCCTCTTCATCGGACGCGAGATCCGCGGCATGTTCGACCAGATGGTCGCCCTCGCCAACACCTCCTTCAAGGGCGAATACATCTTTTCCGGGAACAACACCCAGGCGGCCCCCTACGAGATGCGCAGCGGCAGCACCCAGGTGTTCAGCGGCCCCCCCGCGGGCGGCAACCTCCAGCTGACCGCCGCCGACATCGGCACGGCCGCCGCCACCAAGCGGCTCTGGGACAAGAACGCCACCGATTCCATCTACACCAGCGGCTACACCGAGGCCTACCAGGTCATCCCCGGCTCCGTGCAGTGCCCGGGCCTCACCGAGGGCACGGATTTCACCATCGACTACGTGCAGGGGACGATCACCTTCCTCACCGCCAACGCATCCACCATGGCCGCGACCGCGGGCGGCATCCAGATCAGCTACGACTGGCTGCGCCGGAACGAGCTGGACCTGGACGGCGTGGTGAACCGAGAGGTGGAGGAGGGCGTGACCGCCCGCATGAACACCACCGCCAGCGAGGTGTACGGCAGCAACCAGGAGATGACCTCCTGGGCCGCCATGATCCACCTCATGGAGGGCGCGCTCCTGAACAAGCCCGATCGGATCCGCGACAGCATCGGCGAGCTCGATACCGTCATGGTCCGCAGCCTTTCGGCCCAGGCCACCAACGGCTCCCGCGTGCTGCGCTACGAGTCCACCCAGGCCCGCAACGACGAGCGCGTCATCTACACCACCCAGCTCAAGAGCGAGACCGAGGACGTGGACTTCGCCGAGGCTGTGTCCCGGTTCACCCTCCAGCAGGCCGTCTACGAGGCGAGCCTCAAGATGGGCGCGCGGGCGATGCAGAACTCGCTGGTGGACTTTTTATAGTACGGAAAAATTTTATGGCACGGAAAAATCCCTAAGGCGGGGACGCCCGGTTGGTTTTGGGTCCCACCCGCCAGGGTGGGAAAGGGATTTTTCCCGACGACTCTCGCAGGCCGCTGACCGCGGCCTGCGAGCTCCCACCTGTATAGTACGGGTGTGCGGGCCGCTTCGGGGATTTCCCTTTGGATACCGGCTGCGGCCGGAATGCGGCGATTGGGCTTCCCTGGGGGGCCCTATCTTCATACTTTTGGGGTAGCGGGGCGGTTGCCGGTGGGCGGCCGCATGCGGCTCAGGAGGCTTCCGTGTTCCCTCTCGGCGACGACAACTCGATGCGGAAGACCACGCCGTTCGTGGTCTACGGGCTCATCGCGGCCAATGCCGTCATGTGGTGGCTGCAATTGACCAACGGGGAGCCTTTCACCTACGGGTGGGCGGCGGTGCCCTACGAGATCACCCACGGGACCGACCTCACGGCCCCGGTGATGGCCGACATCGGGGGGCGGGCGCATCCCATCCCCCAGTACCCGGGGCCCGCGCCCATCCAAGCGACCCTGCTGAGCGCCATGTTCATGCACGGGGGCTGGATGCACATCCTCGGCAACATGCTCTACCTGTGGATCTTCGGGGACCAGATCGAGGACCTGCTCGGCCACTTCAAGTTCCTGGCCTTCTACCTCGTCTGCGGGCTGGCCGCGGCGGGGGCCCAGATCGTCTCCCAGCCCGATTCCATCATCCCCACCCTCGGGGCCTCCGGGGCCATCGCAGGGGTGCTGGGCGCCTACCTGATCAAGTATCCCCACAACCGCGTGCGTGTGCTGCTGGGGCGCATGATCACCCACATGCCGGCGTGGATCGTCCTCGGCTTCTGGATCGTCATCCAGTTCATCAGCCAGGCGGGCACTCCGAAGAACAGCGGCGGCGGGGTGGCCTACTGGGCCCATATCGGCGGCTTCATCGCGGGGGCGGCCCTGGTCCTCGTCCTGGCCATGGGCCGGCGCGGCAATCCGGCCGGCGGCTGGAGCGGACGGGGACGAAGCGGGAGGCGCGGGCTGTTCTAGCCGCCGATAGGACTCCCGGCCCATGAATCTCCTGATCCGACTGATCAAGACCCTGCTCCTCTGCCTGCTCCGCCCGGGGCGCCTGCCGATCCTGGGCGAGTCGACGGTGCGTTTCCGCTGCTGGCCGAACGACCTCGACACCAACCTCCACATGAACAACGGCCGCTACATGACCCTGCTCGACCTGGGCCGCCTGGACCTCCTGGTGCGCACGGGAGCGGCCCGCCATGCCTTCCGGAACCGCTGGTACCCGGTGCTCGCCGCAGGGCAGTTCCGCTACCGCAAGCCCCTCAACCTCTTCCAGCGCTTCGAAATCAGGACGCGCATCGTCTCCTGGGACGAGAAGTGGATCTACATCGAGCAGAGGATGCTGCGCAGGGGCAAGGTTGTCACCCACGCCTACCTGAAGGGAGCCTTCGTGGGCCCCGAGGGCAGCGTCCCCCTCGCGCGCCTGCTGGAGCGCATGGGGATCGCCGAGGCGCCGCCTCCGCTGCCGGAGGCCTTCTCGGCCTGGGTCCAGGCCGAAGGGAAGATGGCGGAGTCGCTGCGTTAGGCGATCGAGGCGCCGGGGCCCCGGGCCGCGCAACCATTCTGAAAGGGGCCCTAGGGCCCTTCGTTCTTTTCGGGCCTTTCGTCCCCTTCCGACGGGGCTTCCGGCGGCGAGGTCCGCACGCGCAGGAGGAACTCGGCCTCCTTCAAGGTCTCGGCGTAGAGGGGGTTCCCCGGTGCGACGGGGAGCAGCTTTTCGGCCAGGAGGGCCTTGGCCAGGTCGGGCCGGTCCATGTCGTGCAGGAGGATGGAGGCGGTCTCCCACAGGGAGCCTTCATGGGCGGGATCGATCTGAAGCGCCTTCTCGAATTTCAGCAGGGCCTGCTCGAATTCCTCCAGGGCGGTGAGGAAACGGCCCCAATAGTAGTACCGTTCCAGGTCGGAATCGCCTCCGGCCAACTCCGATTTGACCTGCCGGATGCCGCTTTCCAGCAAGGTTTTCGCCTTTCGATCCTCGCCGTCCGCGAGGAGATCCAGGGCCTGATTGAGGGAGGCTTCGTAATCCATTCCCGAAATCTAGCTATATCGGAACGCCGGCCGTCGGATCGGCCCGTACCGCCGGGCCCTCGAGCATTGCCGGAAGGAATGGGCGGAGGGACTGGGCGGGTGGCGCGGGCAGGTGAAACGCGGTACTTTATAGGCGGACTCGGTTATCGTCCGCCGGAACGGCGAGGAGGAAGTGGCATGGCGCGCAAAATCTCGGCACGGTCCGCGGGCCTGAAGATGCTGGCGGTCGGGATGGCCTGGGCCCTGGGGCTCGCGGGGTGCGGCATGCTGCCGCCGCGCGGCGGGGATCCGGCCGGGAGCGCCGGGCAGGTGAACGAGGGGGGCATGCGCGAGGCCGCGGCCCAGCCCGTCCCGGCCGGCCGTTTCGAGGAGCCGGGCGAACTGGACCAACTGGTGGATGCGCGGCCCATGGCCTTGCCGACGGTCAAGATGCAGTCGACGGCGGGGGGCGCCGGTCCCGTGAAGGCGGTTGCGGAGGTTTCCCAGGGGAAGGGCCGCTTCCGCATCCAGGTCGGAGCAGAGAACGACATCGACGCCGCCCAGGTCAAGAAGCGGGAATACGAGCGGAAGCTCGGCGGCAGCGTGGACGTGGTCTTCGACGCGCCGTATTACAAGCTGCGCTGGGGCTACTTCGACACCAAGCAGGACGCCGACGACAAGATCCTGGAGATCGCCGAATTCAACATCCAGGGCTTCGTGGTGAAGCAATAGCGCGAAAATTCAGCCGCCCGGCCACTCTCCGGTGAACACCTCCACGGCATTGCCGGTCATGAACACCGAGCCCTTGCCGTCGTATTCCAGCAGCAGGTCGCCGCCCGTCAGGCGGATGGTGAGCCGCGAACCGGTCTTGCCGAGGCGCCGGCCTACCGCCGCCACCGCGGAGGCGCCGGTGCCGCAGGCCCAGGTCTCGCCCGAGCCGCGCTCCCAGGTGCGCTGGATGGCCTCGTAGGGGCCTACGATCTGCACGAACTCGACGTTCACCTTGCGGGGAAACAGGGAATGGGTCTCGATGAGGGGGCCGAATTTCTCCACCGGGAAATCGGCGACGTCGTCGACGTAGATGACGCAATGGGGGTTCCCCATGGACACGGAGCTGTAGATGAAGGTCCGGCCGCCGGCCTCCAGCGTCTGCTCCAGCACCTCCGGCCGGTCCAGGGTGGTGGGGATCTTCGCGCCGGCCCAGATGGGCTCGCCCATGTCGATGCGCACCGAGGTCGCGTTCCCGGCGGCGTCGCGCGCGGCGATGCGGGCCAGGCGCCATCCCGCTCCCGTCATCAGCTTGAGCTCGTCCTTGCCCCGGGCGTAATGGTCGTGCACGTACTTGGCCACGCAACGGATGCCGTTGCCGCACATCTCGGAGCTGGAGCCGTCGGCGTTGTACATCTCCATCTCCCCGTCCGCGCCCTCCCGGGGCTTGATGAGGATGAGGCCGTCCCCGCCCACGCCGAAGCGCCGGTGGGACAGGACCTTGGCGGCCTCGACCGGGTCGGCCACCTTCTCCCGGAAGGCGTCCACGTAGACGTAGTCGTTGCCGGTCCCATGCATCTTCACGAACTTCATGCTTGCTCCAATCGATTCCTGCTTCCTGCGCCCCGCGCCTACCAGGCCGAGACGGTGTTGTCGAGCACGACCTTGACCAGGCTCTCCAGGGCCAGGCGCTGCCCGTCGGCCTCGGTCTCGCCCCTGTCGATGAAATACTGCCCGTAGCCGGGCACCCGCTCGTCCTTGTACAGCGTGTCGCCCTTCACCCGGTCCACGAAGAGGATCGAGGCCAGCATGTCCACCCGGTAGCTGGTGACCACGTCGCCGGAGGTGGCCTGGGCCCGGTGGGAATAGTCGGTCAGGGTGCATTGCAGCTCGGCGTCGCCGTTCTCGTTGACCCGCCGCAGGTTGCTGCGGAGCCGGAAGCCGTCTTCCAGGCCGCGCCTCACCCGCTCGGGCAAATCGGGTTCCAGGGTCCGGTTCAGCACCGGCGGGATCTGGATGGTGCGCAGGTGGGCCGGCAACGTCGAGCCGCTGAAGCTGTAGCAGCCGAGCAGGAGCAGGGCGAGGGCGCCCGCCGCCGGCCGCAAGGCCGCGCGGACGCGCCGCCAGGCGAAGGATTGGATTCGGAATGGCGCGTGCACGTCGTCTCTAGCTCCCGCGGCGGGACGGAAAGAACCGCCGATTGGTATGGAAGATAAAAAAACCCGCTCGCGAACCGACGTGCGGCCGGGATGCGGATGGGCCGACATTCGGTTCCGGGGTTCCGGATTGCCGGGCTTCGGGGGTTCGGGGATTAAGGTGCGGCTTCCGGGCCGGGGCCGGGATTCCGGGCCGCATCGGCGGCCGTCGCCGCCTCTTCCGCGGCCCCAGCCTCCGAGGCCGCAGTGGCCTCATCGGCAGCCGCGCCTTCGGCGGCCGGCGTGGGAGGCTCCGCGCCCGAGAGGAATGCGGAAGTCCCGGCGAGCAATTCCTGCTCCGAGGCGCAGATCACGACCTCGCGACCCAGCCCCCGCACGAAGGCGCGGGCGTATTTCTCCGTGCACAGCCGGGGGTCCAGGATCCACAGGGCGGGCCCGCCGTCCGCGGAATGGGGCAGCCGGCCCAGCTCCTGCT
>CBILQL010000317.1:0-6293 GCA_966238865.1 uncultured bacterium | reverse complement strand
TCCTGTCGGGAGCCCCCTAGGAGTCCTCCACCTTGAGCCCCTCCTGGGCCTCGGCGGTGACGCGCAGATCGGCCAAAGTGCGGGCGGCCAGATCGCCGTGCCCGGCGACCGGCAGGCGCGAGAGTTTGCGGAGGAAGTCCTTGGCCACGGTGACGGCCTGGGGGGAGGCCGCGAGGATGTTGTCCAGGACGCGGCGCTAGGCGGCCGCCAGCATGTCGGAGTCGGCGGCCACCTCGTGGACCAGGCCGATGCGCTGGGCATGCTCGGCGTCGAAGCGTTCGCCGCTCAGGAACAGGGCCCGGGCCTGGGACTCGCCGATTTTCCGCAGCACGAAGGGGCCGATGCAGGCCGGGATGAGGCCGACGCGCACCTCGGAGAGGGAGAACTGGGTGTCCCGCCGGGCGATGACGTAATCGGAGACGCTGACCAGATCCACCCCGCCGCCCAGGGCGAAGCCCTCCACGGCGCAGACCACGGGCACGGGGCAGGAATCCATGATCTCGAACAGGGAGTACAGGGCTTCGGCGTCGGCGAGGTTCTCCGCCGGGGAATATCCGAGGGTCTCCCGCATCCAGTTGAGATCGCCGCCGCTGCAGAACACGCCGCCCTGGCCGGTGAGGAACACCGCGCGCAAATCCTTGTCCCCGGCCGCGGTCCGGAAGGCCGCTGTGAGCTCCCGGATCATGGCCGGGTTGAAGGCGTTCCGGACCTGGGGCCGGAACAGGCGCACCTCGAGCACCTGGTCATGCTTGCCGACGGCTATGGTCTCGAGGATGGCGTTCATGGTCCTCCCTTTTGTGTCACATGCGGAACAGCCCGAATCCGTTCCCGTGGCTCCAGTCGCCGTGCCGGATGGCTTCCAGGCTGAGGCCCAGCACCTGCCGGGTCTCCATCGGGCTGATGATCCCGTCGTCCCACAGCCGGGCGGTGCTGTGATAGGGCGATCCCTCCCGGTCGTAGGCCGCGAGGATGGGCCGCTCCAGCTCCTCGATCTCCCGCCCTGACATCTCGCGGCCCTGGGAGCGCAATTGGTCCACCTTCACCTGGGACAGCACCCGCGCGGCCTGGTTGCCGCCCATCACGGAGATGCGGGCGTTGGGCCAGGAAAACAGGAAGCGGGGCTCGTAGGCGCGCCCGGCCATGGCGTAA
Source organism: uncultured bacterium (assembly GCA_966238865.1). Classification (GTDB taxonomy): domain Bacteria; phylum Fibrobacterota; class Fibrobacteria; order UBA11236; family UBA11236; genus CBILQL01. Next base: position 5,144 of record CBILQL010000317.1, on the reverse strand, counting down.
TTGCCGGCCCCGTAGCTGCCCCCGATGATGACGGTGAGCAGCGGCACGCGCGTGGTGGCCACGGCGGTGACCATCTTGGCGCCGTGCTTGGCGATTCCGCCTTCCTCGAAATGCCTCCCCACCATGAAGCCGGGGATGTTCTGGAGGAAGACGATGGGCACGCCGCGCTTCTCGCAGAGCTGGATGAAGTGCACGGCCTTGAGGGCCCCCTCGCTGAAGAGGATGCCGTTGTTGCCGATGATGCCCGCGGGGAAGCCGGTGATGGAGGCGAACCCGCAGACCACGGTCTTGCCGTACAGCGGCTTGAACTCGTGGAAGCGGCTGCCGTCCGCGACGCGGGCGATCACCTCGCGCACGTCGAAGGCGGTGCGCAGGTCCTTCGGGACCAGGCCCAGCAGCTCTTCGGCCCTGTGCAGGGGCTCGGAATACTCCTCGCGGCCGAACAGGGCCGGCCGGCGGCGTCCCGCGGCCAGGTTGCCGAGGATGTCGCGGGTGATGCGCAGGGCGTCTGCATCGTCCTCGGCCAGGTAGTCGGCGACGCCGGACTTGCGGGCGTGCATGTCCCCGCCGCCCAGCTCCTCCGGGGTCACGTCCTCGCCGGTGGAGGCCTTGACCAGGGGCGGGCCCGCCAGGAAGATGGTCCCCTGGTTCTTCACGATCACGGTCTCGTCGCTCATGGCGGGGTTGTAGGCCCCGCCGGCGGTGCAGGAACCCATCACCACCGCCACCTGTGCGATGCCCTTGGCGCTCATGCGGGCCTGGTTGAAGAAGATGCGGCCGAAATGGTTCCTGTCCGGGTACACCTCGCTCTGCATGGGCAGGTAGGCGCCGCCGCTGTCCACCAGGTAGACGCAGGGCAGGTGGTTCTGCCCGGCGATCTCCTGGGCCCGCAGGTGCTTCTTCACGGTCATGGGGAAATAGCTGCCGCCCTTGACGGTGGCGTCGTTGGCGACGATCATGCAAGGCATCCCGTGGATTCGGCCGATGCCGGTGACGATGCCCGCTCCCGGGGCCTGCCCCTCGTACATGTCCCAGGCCGCCAGCGGAGACAGCTCCAGGAAGGGGGCTCCCGGATCGAGCAGGGCGGCAACCCGCTCCCGGGCCAGCAGCTTGCCGCGGGCCTTGTGCTTCCGGATCGCGTCGCTTCCCCCGCCGCCCGTGGCGACCCGCAGCCGCTCATGGTACTGGTCCAGCAGGGAGACATTGTGGATCACGTTCTCCTGGTAGCGCTCGTCACCGCGCTCCGCCTTGGATTCGAGAGGGGCCATGGTCATGCCGCACCCCGCGGGCGCATGGCCGCGATGCCCGGGGGATCGGGCAGCTCCATCTCGAGGAGGGCGGTGGCCAGCAGCTTGCCCTGGCTGTCGGTGCGCAGGGATCCCGAGGCCCCTCCCCCGAGCGCGTTCCGCAGCACGAAGTTGAAGGCATGTATGCCCGGCAGCGCATGGCGCTCCACCGCCTCCGTCCCCAGGCCGGCGAAGAATTCCCGCACGCGGTCGCCGGTCAGCTCCCGCTCCAGCCAGGCGTAGCCCTCCGGGGTGTAGGCGATGACGCCGATGTTGGCGTGGTTCCCCTTGTCGCCGCTGCGGCCATGGGCGACGTCCTTGAGGCGGATCACCGGCGCACCTCCAGGTCCGCGAAGAAGTCGTCGGCCACGTCCTCGGAGAGGTGATCGGCCACGGTCACGCCCACCGATGCCTGCACGCGACGGCGATCCACTGTGGTCGGCCAATAGTTGAGGACCGGCCTCGCCTGGGGCCGCGAACCGGCATAGCCGGTGATGCCGGGCGGACCGGCGGTGACGAGGGGCGAGAACTCCCGGCAGAAGCGCTCTACCACCGCGCGTTCCGGATCGCGCACGGCGACGCGGAGCATCACTTCGCGGGGGGCGGCCGGCGGCTGCGACGGCTTTCCCGGCAGCACGTCCCCGGCCCCGATCACCTCCACGTGGTGCGCCGCGGGCTCGCGCCCCGCGGACCGCAGGCGGCCGAGGAGGATGTCCGCGGCGGCGCGGGCCTTCTCCACGGCATCGGCGCCGCACACTACGAGGTCCCCGCGGGCGGAATAGCCGTCGGCGTAGGCGCAGGACACCTTCAAGGTGGCGGGCGGGGGCTTGCCCCGGGCGCCGCGCACCGCGACCCTGTCCTTCCCCTCCTGTTCCAGGGTCACGCCCGTGAGATCCGCGGTGACGTCCGGGGTGTGGTAGCTCGCGGGATCCCCTATCTCGTACACCAGCTGCTCGCTGACGGTCTCGATGTCGACACGGCCGCCCGTGCCTTCCGGCTTGGTGATGCGCACGCTCCCGTCGGCGCTGATCTCGGCGACGGGATAGCCGATGTCTGCCCAGCCGGGCACGGCGTTCCAGCGGGTCAAGAGGCCCCCGGTGACCTGGGCGCCGCATTCGATGAGATGGCCGGCCACGCTGGCCGCCGCGAGGCGGTCCCAGTCGTCGGGGGCCCAGCCGAAGGCGTGCAGGGCCGGCCCCAGGGCCAGGGAGGCGTCGGCGACGCGACCGGTGACCACGACCCGGGCCCCCGCGTCCAGGGCGCGGGCGATGGGCTCGGCCCCCAGGTAGGCGTTGGCGCAGACCAGGGACGGCAGGAGCTCGCCGGGCTCGGCCCCGGTGTCGAAGTGCCGGAACCGCTCGCCCGCGGCCCCGAGCTCGGGGATGCGCGGGAGGAGATCGTCTCCGCCCACCCAGGCCACCTTGCAGTCCGGCATCCCGGCCTCGCTGAGGACGCGCGCGCATTCCCGCGCGCAGGCCAGGGGGTTGAGCCCCCCGGCGTTGGTGACGATGCGGAGCCCGGGCTGGGCGGCGAGCAGGGGCGCCAGGCGCTTCAGGACCGCGGGGAAGTCGGGGACGTAGCCGGCGGCGGGATCCTTGCGGCGCATGTGGGCCAGGATGCTCAGGGTCAGCTCGGCGAGGTATTCCAGGGTGAGGAAATCCAAATGTCCCGCCTCCGCCAGGCGCACGGGCGCGTCCAGGTTGTCCCCCCAGAACCCGGCCCCGTTGCCGACGCGGATGGTCGCCGCCCCACCGGCCCGCGTCCGCGGTTGCGACTGCGCCTTCGCCATGCTCAGCCTTTGCCCGGGAACTGCTTGATGAACTCCTTGGCGGCGACGCGCCCCTGCCCGGCGGCCACCGGCGAACGCTCGGGCACGATGAAGCGGGAGGTGGGCAGAGAGTCGCTGTAGGCCAGTGCCGCCTTGGCGGCGGCGGCCATGCTGTCGTCGGCGTGATCGTACAAGGCCGCGAAGGCGGCGCGCACCTCGTGGGCGGCCATGTCCAGGAAATGGACGCCGGCGGCGCGGTCGCGCTCGAATGCCGGTCCCGAGGCGCCGGCGCGCAGCTGCCGGTCCAGCCGGGCCAAAGTGCAGGCCATGGCGTGCAGCCACATGGCGGAATCGGCCACCCGGGCGTGGATGGCCCCGCGGGTGACGATCTTCTCCTGCAGCTTGTAGCTGATGTTCTTGAAGTGGTAGCTGTGCTCCTGCACCAGCTTCTCGAAGGGCGCGGCGTGCGGGGCCAGGGAGGGATGCAGCCTGGAGAGGCGCGGCGCCCCCTTCTTGATCCCCAGGAACACCTCGCCGGCCACCGCCAGGGCGCGCTTCAGGATCTGGAAATTGAGCCCGTGGCGGACGATGCGGGAGACGTTGGCGCCGATGCTCTCCTCGCTCTTGGGCACCAGGGCGTTCATGATGCCCACCATGCTCTCCGCAAGCTGCTTGCCGCCGTAGGAGAAGATGAAGCTCTGCATCACCTCGTTGGCGCCCTCGACGATGAGGTAGATGCGCGCGTCGCGGAAGGCCCGCTCCAGCTCCACCTCGGTCATGTAGCCCTCGCCGCCCATGATCTGCATGGCGTCGTTGATGGCGCGCCAGCCCATCTCCGAGGCGAACACCTTGCAGGTGGCGGTCTCCACCATGATGTCCTTGTCGTGCCGGTCCAGGATGCCGGTGGTGAAGTAGAGCATGGCCTCCACCGCGTAGGTGTAGGCGGCCATGCGGGCGATCTTCTGCTGCACCAGCTCGAAGTCGGCCAGGGGGCGTTTGAACTGGTAGCGGGTCCGGGCCCACTTGATGCTCTGGTCCATGCAGGTCTTGGCCGACCCCAGCATGCCGGCCGACAGGGTGCAGCGGCCGTAGTTGAGGCAGGTCAAGGCCACCACCAGGCCCTTCCCCTCCTTGTGGAGCAGGTTCTCCCGGGGGATCTTCGCGTCCTTGAAGCGGATGCGGGCCTGCCAGGTGCCGCGGATGCCGCACTTGCTGCGGTTCTTCTGGAAGATGTCCACGCCCTCGATGTCCGGGGTGCAGATGAGCGCGGTGACGCCTTCCGTGACCTTGCCGGTCTTGGGGTCCTTCACGTTCTGCTTGCACATCACGGTGAACATGCCGGACAGGGCCCCGGAGGTGGACCATTTCTTCTCGCCGTTCAGGATGTAGTATTTCCCGTCCTCGGAAACCTCGCAGCGGGTCTCCTGGCCGCCGGCGTCGCAGCCCACGTTGGGCTCCGAGAGGCAGAAGGCGGATATCATGTCGTTGGCCAGGCGCGGCAGCCACTTCTTCTTCTGCTCCTCGGTGCCGTACAGGACCAGGGCCTTGCAGCCGATGCTCTGGTGCGCCGAGACCACCACCGCCGTGGAGGCGCAATAGGATCCGATCATCTCCAGGGCCCGGTTGTAGCTGGTCACTCCCAGGCCCTGCCCCCCGTATTCGCGGGGGATGTTCATGCCCATGGCGCCGATCTGGAACAGGCGCTTCATGGCCCAGTCCGGGATCGCCTCCTCCTGGTCGATCTGCACCCGGGGGTGCTCCTTGTCGAGGTACGCCTTGAGGTTGGCCAGGATCCCGTCGCAGCGCTTGCGCTCCTCGGCGGACTCCTCCGGGTACGGGAACATCAGTTCCTCGCGCAGGTTGCCCCAGAACATGTTCTTGATGAAGCCCATTTCTCCAGGCTCGGGGCCGAGCATGGCCTCCGCTTCCTCGATCATCTTCTTGTCGCGTTCCGATATCCCCTTGATACTCTTCAGGTCTCCGGTCTGCTGGATCATGGTTGACGTCTCCTCGCTGGATTTATGGAACGGAAAAATTCACTAACGCGAAGCGCGAAAGTGAATTTTTCTCGCCGGCTCTCCTCGGCCGCT
>CBILQL010000316.1:0-6294 GCA_966238865.1 uncultured bacterium | reverse complement strand
CGGGGCGCGGCCAAAGGGCCCGGGAGGCGGCCCCGGGGCGGCCCGCGGAGCCCAAGCTCGCCCCCGCCGTGCTCAAGGTCTCGGCCGTCCTCGACACGTCACAGGTGCGCTACCGCCTGCGATCCTTCGCCGCCCTCGGGGGCGTGTTCAAGCGCTCCCCGCGCGCGCCGCGGCGCACGGAGCGGGCGGGCCGCCCGCTGCAGGTCGACATCGACGTGCAGACCTCCGGATCCGGAAACTCCGTGGAGACCGACGTGCTGCGCTTCGGCTACGTGGGGGATTTCTCCGTGCGGGGCGTGCTGCCCTACGCCCTCGTCAACGGGCGCGTGAACGGCACCTCCGGGCAGCTCGGGTCCAAGAAGCAGGCCTACGCCATCCGCAACCTGGAGGTGAAGTGGCTCAACGCGCCTCCCGAGGAGGGCACCCTGGAGGTGGAGGCCGCCAAGCAGCTCGCCGAATCCTGCGCGCCCGCCGAGACGGATTCCTGCACCGTGATCACCCGCCTGGTGGGCACCCTTTCCAACCCGGAGTTCGCCTACGACAGCAATTGCGAGGGCGCGTACGGCTCCGGGGCCGACATGTCCGCCCTGCTCTACTCCGTGCGGCGCGGCTGCTACTCCAACCTGTCGGCGGGCGGCGGCACCGGTCTCAGCTACCAGGAGCAGGCCCTGGCCCTGCTGGAGCCCCTGGCCAGCCAGTACCTTACGCGCTACGCCAGCAGGCTGACCAGCAACTGGATCGAGACCGCCGACATCTCCGGCCTGGGGGCCCTGGCCCAGGACAAGGGCAAGGGGGCGGCGGGGGATTCCGCCGCCGGCGCGGCGTCGGCGCGGGAAGCCATCGCCCTGGAGGTGCTCAGCAAGGAGTTCTGGCGCCTGCGCATGCGTCTCAAGGCGGGCTACCAGCCGCAGGACGCCCAGGAGGTCGACCCCTGGGCCTACCGGATGGGCGTCGAGTGGAAGCCGCCCCTGTTCCGCCTGGTCGACGATCCCGAGTGGAAGCGGCGCATCAAGAACAACGTGGTGGTGGAGGCGGCCGTGTACCGCGATCCGTCCCAGTCCGCGGAGCTGAACGAGAACCCCGTGCAGCGGCGCGTGGGCCTCAACTACAACTACGACTGGTGGGGCTATTGGTGGCGCAAGGGCGGCGCGCCGGCAGCGGGGTCCGCGCCGGCAAACAGAGCCTCGCCGGCAACCGGCGTTTCGCCGGCGGCCTCGGGAGGCGGGGCCGCTTCCGCCGAGCCCGTCCCCGAAGGCGACGCCAAGTCCCGGGATCCGGACCGATGACCGTCTTCCCGCCGCGCGCGCGGCTTCCCCGGATCCCCGGCCGCCGGCCATTCCGGTTCCCCATCCTCGCGCTCCTCGCAGCTTTCCTGGCCGCCCCGGCGGTCCGCGCCGGCATCGATGTGCAGGTGGAGGGCAACGATCGCTTCCGATCCCGCGCCCTCAAGGAGGCGGTGCCTCCCGATCCGGAGCAGCTGGTGGACGAGGAGCTGGCCACCTGGAAGGAGGACGCCCTTTTCAACGTCGAGGACCTGTACCGCCGCGCCGGATACTTCGAGGCGGAGGCGGACATGGACCTCGCGCCCGCCCCGGGAGGGAAGCCGGACCAATGGCTGGCGCGCATCAAGGTGCGGGAAGGGCCCCGCTACGCCTTCGACACCGTGCGGGTGCTGGTATATGCGGATACCCTCGGCGCCTCCTCCCTGAAGTCGCGCGCCTCCGGCGGCGACACCGCCGCCGAAGCCGCCCTGGCCCGGCTCGATTCGGCGGCCGCGCGCCGGGACTCGGCCCGCGCGGCCCTGGAGACCCTGCGGAGGCCCGTCGACGCCGCGCAGGCGGCGGCCGCCGCGGCGGCGGCCCGGGACACCGGGCGGTTCGTCCCGCCGGAGGCGCTGGGACTCGAGATCGAGGCCGACGACCTGGCCGCGGAGCGGGGCAAGCCCTTCCGGGAGGAGATCCTGTTCGAGGACCGCCGCTACGTGCTCGGGCGCTTCGGCAACGCCGGCTACGTCCGGGCGCAGGTGGAGGAGCGCGTCGACGTGCGCTACCCCTCCAAGACCGTCGCCGTCGATTACCTGGTGACGCCCGCCTACCCGGTGGTCTTCGACACCCTCGTCCTCGTGAACCGCCGGCCGCCGCCGGCCGACACGGCCGCCGGCATCACGCGGGAGGATCTGCTGCGCTCACTGGTGCCCTACCGGAAGGGCGACACGGTGCGCGTGTCGCCGAACGACCGCGTGATCGAGAAGCTGCAGTACACCGGGGCCTACAACTTCGTGCGCCTCAAGGACAGCCTGACGGGGGAGGAGGGGGGCCGCAGCGCCCTCATCCTCTTCGCCGAGGAGCGCGTGCCCGGCTCGCTGCGGACCTCCCTGTTCTACGAGACCCGCTACCAGGCCGGCGTCTCCGTGGACGGCCGGCACGGCAACCTCGCGGGGACCCTGAACGAAGCCCGCGCCGGCACCCAGCTGGCCATGCGCCGCCAGTACTTCTACGCCGGATACGGATCCCCCCTCACCTTCGGGAAGCTGATCCGCTTCGACGAGGACCTGGATGCCGACTGGCTGCAGGACAAGCCTGTCAACAATACCGGCCTCTTCGACGGCGACTTCCGGGGCAGCAGCAGCACGCGCCTCACCTTCCCCTGGTCGTATTGGCTGAACCTGGTGTCGAACGCCGAGGTGGAGGCCAAGAGCCAGCTGACGGGCGTCGGCCGCGACCGCGACCTCAACCTCAACTTCATCCAGACCGCCGGGCTCTCCTTCATCAACGATGCCATGGACCCCACCCGCGGGCTGCGCTTCGCCTTCACCTGGGGCAACGGCGGCCCCCTCTACGACCGCACGCAGGGGGAATTCAACCTCGTCGAGTTCCGCCACAACTGGCTGGAGGCGCGGACCTCCCAGTATTACTATTTCCCCCCCTTGCGGCACTTCAAGGTGGCCACGCGCCTGGACGGTGGGCGCTTCTTCGGGAACGGCGAGTCCAATTCCGAGCGCTTCTTCCTGGGCGGCAGCCGCAGCGTCCGCAGCTACGATTACCGCAGCCTGTGCAGCGCCGTGGACACCACCGGGGAGGATGTCTGCGTCCGCGAAGGCAAGACCCTGGCCTACGTGCAGGCCTCCGCCGAGCTGCGCGCCGAGCCCTTCGCCCTCGGCTATGTCAACCCCCGGGGCATGTTCCGCCACCTGATTCCCCTGCAGGTGGTCCCCTTCGCGGACTGGGGCAAGGTCTGGGATCTCGACTACGACCCGGCCGAGACCCCGGCGAAGGTGGTCGCCTACCCCTCCCAGCGCGGCTACGCCTACGGGCTGGGGTTCCGCTATCCCCTGCTGGGCGTCTTCAACCTGCGGGTGGACTTCGTGCGCGGCACCGGCGACAAGCGCTTCTGGATCGACCTCGCGCAGGCGTTCTAGGGAATTAGTTTACGGGAGAGGAGGCCGCCCATGGACGTCCAGCTCATGCCCGATCAACCCCGGCCGCCGCACCCGCCGTCGGCGGGCTCCCGCGGCCCGGCGCTGCCGAAGCGGGTGGGCCTGCTCTTCCGCGACGCGGCCAAGGGCTGGATCGAGGACAGCGCCTCGACCCGGGCCGCCGCGCTCTCCTTCTACACCCTGTTCTCCATCTCCCCGCTGCTGCTCGTGGCCATCGCCGTGGCCGGCATCCTCTACGGACGCGCGGCCGCCGAGGGCGAGGCCATGGCCCGCCTGGAGCAGGCCATGGGCCCCCAGGCCGCCTCCGCGGTGGCGACCATCCTCGAGAATACCGGATCCATGGGCAAGGGCCTTCTGGCAACCCTGGCGGGGCTGGCCGGCGTCCTGATCGGCGCTTCCGGCGTGTTCGCCAACCTCCAGGACGCGCTCAACCGCATCTGGCGGGTGAAGCCCCGCACCGGCGGCGGCCTCAAGCAGATGCTGTACGGCCGGGCGCTCTCCTTCTCCCTGGTGGTGGGGATGGGCGTGCTGCTGTTCCTGTCCCTGGCCGCGGCCACGATCCTCGCCGCCGTGGGGGAGACGCTGGCGCGTTACCTCCCCTTCTCCGGGCGGGTCCTGCAGGCCCTGAACTTCGCCGTCTCCCTGGCCATGACCGCCTTCCTGTTCATCATGCTCTTCCGCTTCCTGCCGGACGCCCGCGTCCGCTGGCGCGACCTGTGGGTGGGGGCGTCGGCGACCGCCCTGCTCTTCTCCCTGGGCCGCTGGCTGATAGGCATCTACCTGGCCCGCGGCAGCGTGAGCTCCCCCTACGGGGCGGCGGGATCGCTGGTGGTCCTGCTCCTGTGGATCTACTACTCCGCCCAGGTGATCTTCTTCGGGGCGGAGCTCACCCGCGTCTACGCCGAGAAGATGGGGAAGGGCGTGGAGCCCCGGCGCGGCGCCACGCGCCTGGAACCGGCCGCGTAGCCGGCGATTCGGCTTCCCAGCCGACGTATCGGCTTCTCAGCCGACCATTACGCCGTAGCCGGATTTCTTGACGGGGATGTGCCAGCGGCCCGCGAGCAGCGAGGCGCCGGCGAAGAGGAGATAGCCGCCCGCGATCATGTTGACGCCGGAGAGGATGGCCGCGTCGGGATAGGTGAAGTTGGCCAGGATGAAGCCGAGATAGACCATCCAGTTGAACGGCACGCTGTCCGCGCAGCGGCGGCCCAGGGCCAGGAGCTGGCCGGTGAGCAGGCCCACCAGGGCGAGGCGGCCGTAGAGCAGGGGATGCCCGCCCGCGGCGAGCAGGAACAGCCCGCCCAGGGAGACGCAGCCGGCGGCCACCACGGGACGGACGAAGCTGCCCGCGCGGGAGGCCAGCGCCAGGGGGCTCAAGGCCGACGGCAGGACCACCAGCAGGACGAGCAGGGAGCAGAGCCAGGTCGAATAGGGCAGGGAACCGGATACCGGCAGGGTGGCGGTCCAGGCCTCGAGGCCGGGGAAGTAGAAGAACATGGAAAGGGCGAAGAGGTAGGCGAAGGCGCCGATGGAAAAAGCCAGAATCTGTTTCAAATTCGTCTTATCCAAGAGAAAGGGAAATGTACGGCCTGGGTGGGGGATAGGCATCCCCTATTTTACAAACCGGAAAGGGAAAAATCCTCCCGGCACCGGATGGCACCGAATTGCGCTGGATTCGCGCTGCCGGGCCCCGGAATCCGGCGAATTTCAAGCCGGCAGAGGATTTCCGGCCCCGCGCCCGCGCGAGGAGGCCTTCTCCAGGTCGGCCCTCGTAGCCAGGAAATGCAGGATATCCCCGGAATTCACCACCCCGGCGATGCGCCCCTGGTCCATCACGAGCAAGGTGGGCTGCCCGTCCCGCTGCATGCGTTTCAGGGCGGACTCCGCCAGGTCGTCCGCGTCGATGTACGCCCCGGAGGGGCATTCCGCCATGGCGTCCCGGACGCGCAGGGTGTCCCAGTCGCCGGGCCGGAGCGTTTTCACCTGCTCGGCGCCGATGCAGCCGCGCAGGTTCCCGTCCTCGCCGACCGGGAACAGACGGTAATTGTAGCGGTAGAGGTAGTCGTCCAGGAGGCTCCGCAAGGGGAGCTCCGGCGGCACCACGATGGGATGCCGCTCCGTGAAGGCCCGCACCTTCACCCCTTTGAGGAGGCGCGTCAGGGTGAGCTGGGTGGCCGCGGCCCTGGCGCCGGTGCGGATGAAGAGCCCGATGAGCATCCACCACACGCCGCCCACCGGATTGCCGGCCAGGATGCGCGCCGCCCCGAAGACGAAGAGCAGCACCCCGAAGCCTTCCCCGGCCGCCGCCGCGATGCGGGTGGCCTTGGCGAAGTCGCCGGTCTTCGCCCAGAACGCGGATCGCAGCACGCGGCCGCCGTCCAGCGGGAAGGCCGGCACCAGGTTGAAGATGGCCAGCACCAGGTTGACCAGCGCCAGGTAACCGACGAGGCCGTTTCCGATCCCGCTCCATCCCAGGGATTGGCCCAGGGAATGGACGGCGAAGAGGATCGCCGCCAGGCCGAGGCTGGACGCGGGGCCGGCCGCGGCCATCCAGAACTCCTCGCCCGGCCGCCTCGGCTCCTCCGGCATCTCCGCCACGCCGCCGAACAGGAACAGGGTGATGCCGTGCATGTGGAGGCCGAAGCGGCGGGCCACGAGGCTGTGGGACAGCTCGTGGAAGACGATGGAGAAGAAGAGACCCAGGGAGCCGAGCACGCCCATGGAGACGTAGGTGGAGAGGGAGAGGCCGGGTAACTGGAAGGGGAACAGCCCCAGGGCCAGGGACCAGGTGACGAGCAGGAAGAGGATGAACCAGCTGATGTCGAAAGGCCGGCTGGTGCCCGCAATCGCTTCGCGCG
>CBILQL010000315.1:0-6309 GCA_966238865.1 uncultured bacterium | reverse complement strand
CGGAATGACGAGCCCGTGGACGCAAGCCCGGCGGACTTCCTCACCGGCCTGGACCTGGGGCTTCGAGAGCTGGGCCGCTTGGCACGCGCTCCCGAAGCGATGCCGGGAATGGGCGGTTTGGTCGTCGTGGTGCTGGGAGTGCTGGTGCTGAGCCGCATTGTCCGTCGCCGGCCCGTTACTTTCCGCAGGTAGTCCGGCCCGCCACCCGTGCTTTCTTGGGCCGTTCTGACTATCCTGTTAGGTGTGATTCCTCTTTCAATCCTCGACCTGGTTCCCGTCAAGGAAGGCTCCACCCCGCGGGAGGCCTTGGCCGAGAGCCTGGACCTCATCCGCCACGCGGAGCGCCTGGGATACCGCCGGTATTGGGTCGCCGAGCACCATAACATGGCCGGCATCGCCAGCGCCGCCACCTCCGTCGTCATCGGCCATCTGGCCGGGGGCACCAAGAGCATCCGGGTGGGGTCCGGGGGCGTCATGCTCCCGAACCACTCCCCCATGGTCATCGCGGAGCAGTTCGGCACCCTGGAGTCGCTGTACCCCGGGCGCATCGACCTGGGGCTGGGCCGCGCGCCCGGCACCGACCTCAAGACCTTGCGGGCACTGCGCCGCTCGCCGGAGCACGCGAAGAATTTCCTGGAAGACGTGATGGAATTGCGCGCGCTCCTGGGCCCCGTGCAGCCGGATCAATCCGTGCGCGCCGTCCCGGGCGCGGGGACGGAGGTGCCTCTCTGGATTCTCGGCTCCAGCCTCTACGGGGCCCAGCTGGCGGCCACTCTGGGGCTCCCGTACGCCTTCGCCTCGCATTTCGCGCCCGACGCCCTGTCGCAGGCCCTCCATGTCTATCGGGGTAGCTACCAGCCCAGCCCGCAGAACCCGCAGCCCCATGCCATGGTGGGCGTCAACGTGGTCGCCGCGGAGACCGACGCCGAGGCCCGTCGGCTTTTCACCTCCATCCAGCGGGCCTTCCTCAACATCATCCGGGATACGCGGCGGCTCTTTCCCCGGCCCATCGAGGACATCGAAGCCCTGTGGACCCCGCAGGAGAAGGCGGCCGTGTCGGGGATGCTGCGCTGCTCCCTGGTGGGATCGCCGGCCACGGTGCGGGCGGGGCTGGAGCGCCTCCTGGCCGATGTCGGGCCGGATGAGGTGATGGCGGTATCGCCCCTGTTCGACCATTCCGCGCGGGTGCGGTCCTTCGAGATCCTGGCCGAGGTCGCCCGGGATCTGGGCTAGGCCGCGGCCGGCCATCCCGCGAAGGACCAGGCAGGCGACGGCATGGAGTTGCAATAATCCGCCGATAATAGCAATTTCCACCCATGCACGCCGCCAGCCGGGCGAACCCCGAAGCCATACGTCCCGCAGGCGGGCAGGCATCGGGCAGCGACCACCGCGATCTCCGGCCGCAGCGCTGGGTCGACGACTACGGGGATTACCTGTATGCATACGCCTTCGCGCAGGTGCGCGACCGGGTCCTTGCGCAGGATCTCGTGCAGGAGACCCTGCTGACGGCCCTGAAATCCCTCGCCGCCTTCGAAGGCCGTTCCTCGGAAAAAACCTGGCTGACAGGAATCCTCAGGAACAAGATCGGGGATCATATCCGTTCCAAGTACCGGGGCATGAACAGGCTGACTGAGGAGGGAGACGCCGCCGACGCGCTTTTCGATGAAACCGGGCATTGGAAAATCCTGCCGGCCCGATGGGGCGCGACGCCGCTCGACGAGCTGGAAAGCAGGGAGTTCCAGGCCATGCTCGACGGCTGCCTCTCAAAGCTGAAGGAACCGCATCGCGACCTCTTCATCCTGCGGACCCATCACGAGGCGGAAGCGGACGAGTGCTGTAAGACGTTCGGCCTTTCGCCAACCAATCTGGGAGTCCTCCTGCACCGGATCCGGCAGCAATTGCGCCGCTGCCTGGAAATCCATTGGCTGGGACAGAAAGGAGGGGGGAGATGAGGGTTATGCCGTCTTGCAAAGAGACAGCGAAACTGGTTTCCCAATCCTTGGACGGAAAACTTCCTTGGCTGGATCGGCTCGGGATGCGGTACCATCTGCTCATCTGCAAATTCTGCCGTCGCTACGAAAAGCAGATCCGTTGGATCGAATCCAGGATCAAAGCCGTTCCGGCAAGCGGGAAGGAAAAGCTGGACCCGGATTTTTCCCGGAACCTGCGGCGCCTGATCCAGGAGCAGGAACCGGACCCCACCGAGCGGAAATAGCGCTCAGGCCGCGAACCATCCGGCCCGGTTCCAGCGCCGGAAGAAATCCCCGACCTCCTCCTCGCGCCAAGCGCGGACGCGTTCCGGATGCTCCGCGAAAAACGCCTGCAATGACCGTTGCCGGGAGAGATGCTCCAGGAGCGGAAGGAATTCCAGGCTTTCGTTCGTCACCGAGATCGAAAAATCCCGCATCCGGCCGATCACGAGCAGAGTCGATGGCACCGGCGCCCGCTCGGGCAGTCCAAGATCGGTTTCGCCGGACTCGAGCATGTCCGCTATCCCGGGATCCGCGGGGGAATACCAAACGGCCGGTGCGGGCCGAATCCGATCGGGATCCGCCGGAGCGGCGGCATCGGATGCCGTGAGCACGGTCAGCCTGGCGTATTCGGCGCGGGCCAGGGCGGCCGCCCAGGGCCTTGCGTCGGGTTCCAATTGCCCGGCCTGCCCCAGATACCCGGCGAAGCCATGCCCAAGGTCCAGGAGCGTGTACTCCCGCGGCGGGTTTCCGGCCAGATAGGGCTCCACGCATCGCCAGAAGCGCTCTTCGCCCAGGAGGCTCCGCGTCCTGGGGAAGTCCTCGGCCAAGGAGTCGATGATCCGATACCAATACTGGCGCTGATAGAGCGCGAACCGTTCCTGCGCTCCCAGCTGCTCTGAAAGGGCTATTTGTGCGATGATCCCCTCCCTGGGCGCCGGATTCCCGGTCGATGCCAGGCCGGGTCCGAACGGTGTCGCCGCTCGATCTTCCAGGCTGAGCGGCTGGACCAGGGCGTCCAGGAAATCCTTCTGGAATTCCGCCAGGGTATTCATGCCCGCACGCCTTGCAGATAGGTCTGGGCCTTGCCGGCCTCCAGGCAGGTTTCCCGAAGCGATGGGATGTGGGCGTCCCATTCCAGGAGCGTGGAAACGGTGCCCCGTTCCCGGATGACTTCGCCGTACAGCTCCCAGACCTCCGGACAGACCGGATGATCATGGGTGTCGATGATATAGCGTTCGAAATGCGAATGCCCGGCGACGTGGATCTGGTAGACGGGCACGGTCGCGACTCCGCGCAGGAATTCGCGCGGGTCGTATCCATGGTTGCAGGCGGAGACATAGACGTTGTTGACGTCCAGCAGCAGGCCCGCCCCGGAGCGATCGGAAATCGCCGATATGAACTCCCACTCCGTCATCGTGGACTGCGCGAACTCCGCGTAGCTGCTCAGGTTCTCGATGGCAATGGGGGTTTCCAGGAAATCCTGGGCCACCCGCAGGTTCTCGCCGACGATGCGCACCGCCTCCTCGGTATAGGGCAGAGGCAGCAGGTCATGGCTGACGCGGCCGTCCGAGCTGCCCCAGCAAAGATGCTCGGTCAGCCATGGGCTGCCGGTGAGCCGCAGCAGTTTTTTCAGGCGCGCCAGATGGTTCCTGTCGATTCCGCGGGCATTGCCCGGATACAGGGCCACTCCGTGCTGCACCACCGGATAGCGCTCCAGGATCCGGCGCAGCATGTCGATGGGCCTGCCGCCATCCCCCATGAAATTCTCGGAAATGATTTCGAAGAAATCGATCTCCGGACTTTCCGCGAGGATTTCGGAATAATGCACCGGCCTCAAGCCGATCCCCACCCCGAGGAAGGGCGGCGCGGAATGACAGGAACGCATCGGCCGGCCCGCCTACTTCCCGGACTTGGAATTGCAGCCGCTTTTTCCGGCGCAGCCCGATTTTTCCTTGGCTTTCGCTCCTTCTTTGCCCTCGCATCCGCTCTTGGCCGAGCATCCGGACTTGTGTCCCGCCTGGGTGGAATCCTTGCCCTGGCAGCCGCTCTTGCCGGAGCAGCCGGCCTTTTGCTCCGTGGTGTCGGCCTTGGAGCCGCAGCCATGCTTGCCGGAGCATCCGGATTTGTGCTTGGGGGCGTTCGGCTTGCCGTCCGCGGCCAGGGCGGAGGTGGCAAGCAGGCCTGCGATGGCGGCGGAATAGAGGAGATTGGACTTCATATGCGCTCTTCCTTTGAAGGGTTTTGGACAGGCCTTTTGCCTGCTTAACCGTTGAGTTGCGGCTCCGGTCCAGTCCTTACACCCTTTTCGAAATTTTTTTCGCACCTGATTTTCCTGTAAGGATTCGTGGTCCGCGGCGACTCAACGGGCATGATGGCATACCACGGGGCTTCTGTGTCCGCGAGGAATCCGCAAAGCCCATTCAGGAGGTCGAAATGAATCCGTTGGAACTGTTCACCCGTATCCGCGGCACCCTGGGCCGAATCCGTCCCTCTGCCCAGTCCTTGGTCCTGCTCATGGCCCTGGCCACGGCGCATCGCGAAGACCTCGCGGAAGGGATTTCCGGCCTCGTGGGGGCCGCGCCCTTTCCCTACCTGGCCGCCTCCCTGACGCTGCTCGTCTTCGGCGGAGGTACCTTCGCCGTGGACGGATTGAAATTGTCAGATTTTTCTTTCGCGAGTGGCAAAAAAAGTCAAGTTTAAGGCGGCGGCACAGGAACGCCGTTTCAAGAAGGAGGATTCGTGAAGAAACTGTTGCTCTCCGTGGCTGTAATGGCCTCTATGGCAGGCGCCAAGGACACAATCGGTAAAATCGGGGTGGGTGGCAATACCACTCTGGGTGAGATCAGCGGTTTGAATGTCGTTTTTCAAGCTTCGAGGATGCTGGTGCTCGACGCGACCCTGGGCGCCAACTACCTCTCTCCCGGCGCGTCCGGTGCGGAATCGGTATTCGGCTGGGGGGTGGCTGCGCATGCCTTCCTGAACTTCGCCGATTATCAGGCCGCGAACCTGCTGCTGGGCGTGGGCGCCAATCTGGGCGGGGATGACCTCGACAATACCGAAGGGGTCGATTTCTCGATTGAAGCCCCCCTGAGATTGGTCTGGCATGCCAGCGACCACATCGCCTTCTTCACCCAGACCGGCTTGTTCTTCGATATCACCCAGGATCGCGTGGAAGATACCGACAGTGATTTCCGGTTCGGGATCCGAACCGATCTTCTCGGGAGCGCCGGCGCCACATTCTACTTCTGAGGTTCCGGCGGCGCGCCCCCTATCCGGGCGCGCGGCCGGTGTTCATCGCCACCGCGCCGCAGCGGAGCGGCTCGGCCGAGACGAGTTCGAGCTTCCGCGTGCCCGGCAGCCCGTCCTGGTACAGCGTCGGGCCGTGGCCGGCGATCCGGGGGTGGACGAGGAACTTGTATTCGTCGATCAGGTCGAGCCGGTCGAGGGCGGCGGCGAGCTTGCCGCTGCCGATCAGCACGCCGGCCGGGGTCGCGTCCTTGAGCCTCTGCACGCCGGTCCGCAGATCGCCGGTGATGAGGCGGCTGTTGTTCCAGGCGAAGTCCTTGCGCGTCGACGACACCACGTACTTGGGCTTGGCCTCCAGCTTGACCGCCCACTCGCGTATCGCCGGCGGCGCGTCCACCTCGCCGCGGGCGACGGACGGCCAGTAGCCCTCCATCATCTCGTAGGTGGTGCGGCCCCACAGCATGGCCCCGTTCTCGTCCAGAAGGCGGGTGAAGAAGGCATGCGTCTCGTCGTCGGCGATCCCCTCCTGGTGGTCGACGCAGCCGTCCAGGGTGAGGTTGAGGCTGAAGGTCAGGAGTCCCATGGCCGGAAACCGGTTATTTCCCGTCGACCAGGACTTGGAATCCCCCGTAGGCCATGCGCTTCATGTCGAAGGGCATGTCCTTGGGGCCATCCGCGAATTCCTTCATCACCTTGGCATTCACGCTTTTCCGATGGGCCCGGGACTTGAATACGACGAAGGCGAAGATCGCCGTCTCGCCCGCCTTCAATTTCAGCATCTTGGGAAACGGGGTTCCCCACTTCGAGGCCAGATCGTCGCCCACGCATTCCTTGTAATCCAGGGCGCCGTGTTTCATCCAGGTCTTTTTGCCCAGCAGGGCCATCTTCTTGTAGGCCTTCAGGTTCTTCTTTTGAATGGGGATGATGAATCCATCGACGTATGCCACCTGCTTCTCCTTGGTTGGTTTGCGTCCCACGGACGTCGTGCTCGGGAATGTAAATTTATTCCCCGTCGTTCCGGCCATCTTCAAATCGGGAACTCCAGGATTTCGTCTCCATTGCCCAGTACCTCGCCGGTGGAGACGTCCCC
>CBILQL010000314.1:0-6311 GCA_966238865.1 uncultured bacterium | reverse complement strand
CCTTCTTGAGCAGGGCGTCCTTGGGGCCCACCACCACGATGCGCATGGAATCCCGCTGGAAGTACTTCCGGAAGGCCGCGTTCACCTCGTCCTTGCCCATCTTGTCGAGGGTCCGGATGTAGTCCAGGAAATGGTCCGGGCTCCGCTTCCAGATCTCGCCCTGGGCGAATATGCGGGCGGTGGAGGCGGGCGTGTCGAACAGGGACGGCAGGCTCTTGATGAGGCCGTCCTTGGCCCGCTGCAGCTCGGCGTCGGTGATGCCCTCCTTGGCCATGCGCTCCATCTCGTCGAGCACGATCTTGATGGCGTAGGCGCCGGTCTCGACCTTGGTCTGCAGGGAGACGCCCACAGTGGCCTGCCGCAGGTAGTCGCTGCCCACGTCGCTGTCCACGCCGTAGGCCAGGCCCTCGTTGGAGCGGACCTTCTCCATCAGGCGGGAGGTGAAGCCGCCGTCGCCGAAGATGTAGCTGGCCACCACCAGGGGATAGTAGTCCGGATGGGGGCGCTTCACGCCGGGAGCGCCCATCTTGATGGTGGCCTGGGTGGCCTGCTTGTCGATGAGGTACACGCCGGGCTTGTCTGGCCCGCGGAAGGGCGGCAGGGAATCGGGCTTGTTCTTGTAGGCCTCCGGGAACTGGGCCACCAGCTTGTTGAGCTGGGCCGTCATCTCGGCCTTGTCGAACTGGCCGGACACGGCGATGACCATGTCCTTGAGGGCGAAGCCGGCGCCGGTCCAGGCCTTGAGGCGGGCCGGGGTCGCGGCCTCCACCTCCTTCTCGGTGGCGATCCAGCCGACGGGATGGGGCCCGAACAGCACGTGCTCGTAGGCCACCCCCATCACGCCGCGGGGAGTGTCGTAGCGGTGCCGGATGTTCTCGAGATAGGTGCTCTTCTGCACCCGGAAGGCCTCGGCGTCGAGGCGCGGGCGCAGGCCCACCTCCGGCAGCAGGTCGAGGAGGGCGTAGGCGTCCTTGCGCAGGGCGTCCAGACCCATCTCGCCCTGGTAATCCCCCAGGCCCGCGGACAGGGCGGCGGCCACGAACTCCAGGCTGTCCTCGAGCTGCTCGGGGGTGAAGCGCTTGGTGCCGCCGGTCTTGAGCAGGGAAGAATACAGCCTGAGGGACGCCAGGTCCTCGGGCTTCGCGGCGATGTTGGGATGGCCGAAGAACAGCTTCATCTGGATCAGGGCCAGGGACGTGTCGGGCACGAGGTAGGCCACCACGCCCTTGTCGAGGACCACCCGATACGCGCTGGGATGGGGCGGCTTGTACGTGAACTCGGGATAGGCGATCTTGGAATAATGCGCCGGCAGTCCGGCAGGCGCGCCGGCGGACGGGGCGGCGGCAGGCGCGGATTTCGCGGGGCCGGATTTCGCGGAGGCCGTCATCGGGGCGGCCGCAGGCAGCAGCAGGGCGGCGACGAAGGCGGCTGCGCGGGCGGACCGGGATCCAGGCATGCGTCTCATTGCGCACCCCCTTCCGCGGCGGCGCCGGCCCCTGTGGCCGGAACTCCCCCGGCCCCCGGAGCGGCCGTCTTCTTCTGGGCGGCCTTGGGCTTGGCCGCGACGGTCTCCTCCTCCTCGGTCAGGCCCGCACCGGTGGTGGAGTTCTTTCGGTCGAAGTACTTCTTGCATACGTCCTGCACCTGCTGGGCTGTGACCTGCTGGACCAGTTCCGGAAACCTGTTGATGTAATTCCATCCGCCGCGCATCTCCCAGAAGGCCAGCTCGGTGGCCAGTTCCTCGATGTCCTGCAATTGCCGCAGGGAGCGGGCCGCCACCTGGTTCTTGGCCCGTGTCAGTTCCCGATCGGAAATGGGCTTCCGGCCCAGGTCGTAGAGCACGTCCCAGACCGCCTTCTCCACCTTGTCCAGCGTGGACTTGGCGTCCAGGTCGGCGCTCACGTGGAAGGTGGAGGTGTAGCGATCCGCGCCGTTGCCGGCCCCGGTCGAAAGGGCGACCTTCAGCTCCTTGACCAGCTTGCGGTAGAGCCGCCCGCTCTTGCCGTTGAGCACGCCCTCGACGATGTCCAGGGCGTACAGGTCCTCGTGGGGGAAGCCGGGAGTGTGGAACAGGAGATCGAAGCGGGGCTTGGCGTCGTTCTTGCGGACCAGCAGGCGCTTCTCCCCCGGCTGCTGGGGCTCCTCGGTGACCACCGGGGGGAACTCCGATCCCCGGCCGATGCCGCCGAAGTACTTGCGGATCTGCGCCATGGCGGCCTTGGTGTCGATGTCGCCGGCCAGCACCAGGATGGCGTTATTGGGCTTGTAATAGGCGCGGTAATGCTCCTCGGCCTGCTCCTTGGTGAGGTTGCGGATGTCGGAGGGATAGCCGATGGTCGGGAAGCGGAAGGGATGGGCCTCGTAGAACACGCCCATCAGGCTCTCCCAATAGCGGCCGGTGGGCCTGTCCTCGACGCGCATGCGCCGCTCCTCCATCACCACGTCCCGCTCGGGGTAGAACTCCCGGAGCACGGCGTTCTGCATGCGATCCGATTCCAGCCACAGGAAGAGCTCGAGCCGGTTCTTGGGCAGGGTGACGAAATACGCCGTCATCAGGTCCGAGGTGAAGGCGTTGAGGCCCGTGCCGCCGGCCTTCTCGTAGGCCTCCCACAGCTCGTACTTGATGAGCAGCTCCCGTTCGGCGGCCAGCAGGCTGTCGTAGGTCCGCTTGAGGCCCTTGCGGGCGGCGGTGTCGCCCGGGGGAAGCCGCCGCAGCTTCGCCATCACCTGGTCGATCTGGCCGAGGATGACGGAATCCTTCTTGGCGTCGGTGACGCCAACCTTCCTGGTGCCCTTGAAGAGCATGTGCTCGAGCAGGTGGGCGATGCCGGTGTTGCCCGGATGCTCGTGCACCGATCCGGTGACGTAGAAGATCCGCGCCGCCACGACGGGCGCCTGGCGATCCGGGTAGAGGATCACCTTCATGCCGTTGTCGAACTGGGCGAATTCCGCCTGGATGGCGGCCCGGGCGGGCAGCGCCGCGAGGGCGGCGCATAGCGCCAGAGCGGCCCAGGACGTCCTCGAATTGCTTCCCCTCATAGACTCGCCTTTCCTGGGCCGGGAACCGCCGGCCTCCGGGTGCATATCCGCACCCCTTCCGGGATTCCAGCAATCTCCCGGCTGCCTCAAATTAAAAAATCCGCCCCTGACGGGCGAAGTTAATTCGCCGGTTCCGGCTCCCTCACGGTTACCGGAGCGCGGTCCGTCCCACCCTACGCCCCTCGCCAGTCGACGATATGGTACGAATAGCCCTGCTCGGTCAGGAACAGCTGGCGGTTCATGCCGAATTCCTGCTCCTTGGTGTCGCGGGTGATGATGGTGTAGAAATGGGCCAGGGCCCCGTTGGATTTCGGCCGCAGCACGCGGCCCAGGCGCTGGGCCTCCTCCTGGCGGCTGCCGAAGGTGCCGGAAACCTGGATGAGGACGTTGGCGTCCGGGATGTCCACGGCGAAGTTCCCGACCTTGGAGACGATGAGGGTCTCGATGGTCCCCTCGCGGAACTCCTTGTAGAGCACCTCGCGCTCGCTGTTGGGCGTGGACCCGGTGATGAGGGGCACCTTGAGGATCGCGGACAGGGACTCGAGCTGCTCGAGGTACTGGCCGATGATGAGCACCCGGTCGCTCTTGTGCTTGTCCACCAGCTCCCGGACCACCTTGAACTTCTCGAGGTTCGAGGAGGCCAGGGTGATCTTCTTCCGCAGATCGGCCATGGCGTAGGTCATCTTGTCCTCGGGGCGCAGCCCCACGCGGATCTCGGTGCAGGTGGCGGTGGCTATCCACCCCTGCGACTCCAGGATCTTCCAGGGCACCTCGAACTTCTTGGGGCCGATGAGGGAGAACACGTCCTTCTGGCGGCCGTCCTCGCGGATGAGGGTGGCGGTGAGGCCCAGCCGGCGGGTGGCCTGCATGTCCGCGGAGATGCGGAACACCGGGGCCGGCAGCAGGTGCACCTCGTCGTAGATGATGAGCCCCCAGCTGCCCTTCGAGAAGATGTCGAAATGGGGGAAGTCCTCGCTCTGCCGCTTGCGGTAGGTGATGATCTGGTAGGTGGCCACCGTCACCTGCGCCAGCGACTTGGAATCGCCTGTGTATTCCGCCACCTGCTCCGGGGCCAAAGTGGTCTTGTCCAGGATCTCGCGGATCCACTGGCGCGCCGCGGTCACGTTGGTGGTGAGCACCAGAGTGTTGCACTTGCAGCGGGCCATGGTGGCGAGCCCCACCAGGGTCTTCCCCGCCCCGCAGGGCAGCACGATGACGCCGGATCCGCCCTTCTCGCTGCCGCCGGCGTGGAACACCTGGGAGGCGTCCTTCTGGTAGTCGCGAAGCTTGAGCGGCTTGCCCTCCAGGGTTGTCTCCCGGATGTCCACGGCCAGGGGGGAGCCCTCGATGTATCCGGCCAGATCCTCGGCCGGGAAGCCGATGTTGGTCAGCGCCATCTTCAGCATGCCGCGGGCGTGGGGCATGAGGTAGGCGCTGGTCTCGTCGATGGGCGACTCGATGTACGGCGCCGTCTGCCGGTGGTTGAGGAATTCCGTCATCAGGATGGGATCGTCGGTCTCGATCACCAGCCGTCCGTCCCTGCGCAGGATGCGCACCTGGCCGTACCGCTCCATGAAGGTCTCCACCTCGGTGACCAGGTTGTGCGGCAGGTCGAAGCGGCTGTACTTGCGCAGGGTATCCAGCACCTCGCGCGCGTCATGGCCCGAGGAGGCGGCGTTCCAGAGCGACAGGTGGGAGATGGCGTAGGTGTGCATGTGCTCGGGGCTCTTGACGAGCTCGGTGAAGGGAGCGATGCGGTCCCGGGCCTCGGCATGGAGCGGATGGGCGACCTCGAGCAGGATGGTCATGTCGCCCTGGACGATCAGGGGCCCGTTGGGTACGGCGCCGCTTGCGGTATCGGTCAAAAAACCCCCGGCAAAAACGGCCAATTTACAAAAAATCGCGGGGATCGGGAAGGGATAGGCGCCGGCGCGGTCCTCGGCCGGCCGAATCCTGAAGGTAGTGCATTACTTGCGGCCGGGAATGGCCGCGAGCAGGGCCCGGGTATACTCATGGGAGGGGCCGGCATACAGCTCCTCCGTGGGCTTCTGTTCCACGATCTCCCCGCGCCGCATCACGGCCACTTCCTGCGAAATGTGCTTCACGACCCGCAGGTCATGGGAGATGAACAGATAGCTCAGGCCCAGGCGGTCCTGGAGGTCCATCAGCAGGTTCAGGATCTGGGCCTGGATGCTGACGTCCAGGGCCGAAACCGGCTCGTCGCAGATGAGGAACTCGGGTTCCACGCACAGGGCCCGGGCTATCCCGATGCGTTGGCGCTGCCCCCCGGAGAATTCGTGGGGATACCGGTTCAGGTACTCGGGATCGAGTCCCACCAAGGTCATCTTGGAGGCCATGATGTCCTCCCATTCCCCGGATCGGGAGGGGAATCCCAGCTCCAGGGCCTCCTTCAGGGTGCCGCGGATGGACAGCCGGGGATCCAGGGAGGAATAGGGATCCTGGAAGATCATCTGGATGCGCTTGCGGAAGGGCAGGAAGCCGGATTCGTCCAGTGCCGAGACATCCTCTCCCGCGAAGACGATCTTCCCCGCCTCGGGCTTGAGCAGCCTGATGATGGCGCGGCCCACCGTGGTCTTTCCGCTGCCGCTCTCCCCCACCAGGCCCAGCGTGGCATGACGGGGAATGCGGAAGCCGACGTCCTTGACCGCCATGAAGCGGTGCTTGCCATGCCCGAACCCGACGCGCAGGCCGGAGACTTCGAGGAGGGGGGAGGAGGGGTTGGACATAGGATTCTGTGGAAATATAGAAGGGGGTGGATGGGTTTTCGGCTATTGGTTCATGTTTTTCGTCTACCGGTTCACGTCGTTCGTTTTTCGTTTTTCGTTTTCTGTTTTTCGTGGGGTGGGGGTGCACGCACGCACCTGGCCTGGATCAGGCCCGCAGCAAAAAACGAAAAACCTCCCCGCATCGTCCTCAGGGCGCCTTATAAATCTCCCTGAACCGCTCCGCCGTCTTCGCCCAGCTGAAACGGCCGCGGATGTATTCGCGCTGCTCCCGGCGCCGGTTCTCGTCCTGGGACTGCTCGAGCTCCCGCCGCAGGGCGTCCGCCATCGCGTCCGGCGAATCCCCTTCCACCTGGCTGCCGAAAGGCCCGGCCACCTCCGGGATGGACCCGGCGCGGCTGGTCACCAGGCTCTGGCCCAGGGCCAGGGTCTCCGCCACCGTGTTGCCGAAGCTCTCCTCCCGGCTGGGCAGGCACACCACGCGGGCCGAGAGGATTTCCCGGGCGAGATCGGGGCCGCTCTTCCATC
>CBILQL010000313.1:0-6316 GCA_966238865.1 uncultured bacterium | reverse complement strand
GGCAGACCCAGTCCCAGGCGGCCGTGAAGCCCGGCGGGATCTGGTTGATAAGCCCGAGCAGCATGGACTGCGCCCCCCGGCTAAGCCTGTCCATGTGCAATTGGCTGATGAAGATCTTCGGCTGGGCGGCGTCGGCATGCTCGTAATGCACCGCCGTGAGCTTCTTCTCCGGGAACTCGTAGCGTCCCCGGGCGCTGTAGCCTTCGGCCAGGAAGGGCCTGGCCATGGCCTCGATGTCGATGCCGGGATGGGCGAAGGTGCGGAAGGCCACGTGATCGTTGCGGATGGTTTCGCCCCGCGCCTCCAGCAGGTCGTGGATCCTGCCGGCCTGGGGATTCAGCGCGCTGTAATCGGCCCAGAGCCGGTCCAGCTTCTCGGCCAGGGACCCTGTCGTCGGCGTTGCCTTCATGCCTGCCTCCTTGCCCGGAGGGCGCCCGGATCCGGGCGCGTCCTCCCCCATAGTGTACTGTCCGGGGCCTGGCAAACCAATCCCCTCGCCCCAAAATAAAGATTGCCGGCCTGGCAGGGGCTGGCTTGCTACTATTATTCTGTGCCCTCCGCCAAAAAATCCGTCGCCCCCGCCGACGCTTCCACTGCCCCCGCCGATTCCGCCGTCGTCCCTCCCCTCATCGGCACCCTCCGGGAACGCTCCCTGCATGCCAGCCTCAAGGACCATTTCGCCCGGCCCGGCGACCGGGTGGAGGAGAAGGTGGCGGGCTATTGGGTGGACATCTGCCGCCCTGGAAATGCTGGCGAACTGGTGGAGATCCAGACGGGCAGCTTCTCCGGCATGAAGCGCAAGCTCGAAGCCCTGCTGCCCGCCCGTCCCGTGCGCGTGGTCTACCCGGTGGCATTGGAGAAGTGGATCACCCGCCTGGCCAAGGACGGAGCCACTTTGGTCTCCCGCCGCAAGTCGCCGAAGCGCGGCAGCCTCTACGATCTCTTCGACGAACTGGTGAGCTTCCCCCACCTGGTCAAGGATCCCAACTTCTCCCTGGAGGTGGTGCTGGTGCGCGAGGAGGAGCTCCGCTGCGAGGACGGCCGGGGCAGCTGGCGCCGCAAGGGCGTCAGCATCCGCGATCACGTGCTCCTCGACATCGCCTCCCAGGAATCCTTCCGCGACCCCCGGGACTTCCTCCGCCTGCTGCCTTCGGGATGGGCCGGGCCCTCCACGAACAAGGAGCTTGCCACCGCCCTTGGGCAGCCCCGCTTCCGCATCGCCCGGATGACCTATTGCCTGCTGCGGATGGGTCTGCTGCGGGTGCAGGGGAAGCGGGGAAATTCCCTGTTGTACTCACTAGAAGCGCTGCCCGGGGCTTAGTATCGGGCCCGGAGTCCGCGGAGCGATGCTATTTTTCGGATGCGCCTCCTGGAAGGGTCCTGAAGATGATGAGTGAAATTCTATCCGCCCTCCTGCTTGTCGGCTGCGCGGCGGGCCCCAAACACAAGGGTGCCGCCGAGGTTTCTCCCCTCGATAACGCGCCGGGCGATGTCCAGCATTCGAATCCACGGGAATTGTCGGAGCGGAAGGGAGATTCTGATACCTCGGACATCCCGGTGGGCGGCCATATCCGGTATTCGTTCGCCGAATACATCCTGTCGGGAGCAGTGGCCGACTCCATCGCCGTGAACGCCGCCGTGTTCGTCGGCGAAGCCGGGTTGCAAAGGACAGAGTTGGATTGCGACATCCTGGATCCGGTGGGAGGAGTTCCTGTTCGTCGTGACGTCGGGAAGTTCCGAAAGGAAGTTCCGGATCAGGACGAACGCGAAGCCGGATGGTCGGGAATGAAGGCGGACCTTGCGATGAACCGGAGGATGGCAGGATGGAAAAGACAATCCAGGGAAAATGGGTGCTCTTCACGAAGCATGTCCTGGGTTCCCCGATGGACATCGGCGTCTTCGCCGGGCAGGACGAACCCGAGTTGAGGGCCAAGGCGACCGAATTGGGTTTGGACGTGGCGGGTCCGTTGGAGCATGCGTATTGGGATATGAATGTCCGGGACGTGCCGCGCATCCTGGAAATCTGGCTTCCCGTAACCGGGACAATGGAATCGCGAACCGTCGATGGATTGAAGCGGGTCGAGGCTTACAAGTGCCTGACGGCGGATTTCCGCCGGCCCATCGAGGAAATCGGCCGCGCATGGGGGGAGTTGGGAGACAAGGCCAGGGGTCTGGGCTACTCCCTGACCGGCCAAGATCGGGAAGTGTACAAGGTCATGGATTGCGACCACCCCGATAAGAACGACATCGAGCTCCAGATTGGAATCAAGTAGGAAGGGGGACGGGATGAAGGCCGCTTACGCGACCATAGCCGCCTACAACGCCGGACAGAAGGGCGAGGACAAGGCGATTTGCAAGCTGCTCCGGAAGGAGATCGAAGGGGCGTTGCCGAAGGCGGAGAGCAGGATTTGGCACGGGAGCCCGGTCTGGTTCCTGGACGGCAATCCCATCGTCGGCTACCACAAGCTCAAGGACTGCATCCGGCTGCTGTTCTGGAGCGGGCAATCCTTCGACGAGGCCGGGCTGGCTCCGGAAGGGACGTTCAAGGCGGCGCAGGCCCGCTACACCGCGGTGGGCGAGGTGAAGGTCGCCGCGCTGCGCAAGTGGCTCGCCAAGTCCAAAAAGATCCAATGGGATTACAAGAACATCGTGAAGCGCAAGGGCGTGCTGGAAAGGATAGAGGCAAGGTGACCATCCGGGACTGGAACGAGGTGTTGATGGGGAAGCAGCCGGGTTGAGGCTCTGGTCCATCCATCCCAAATACCTGGACGCGAAAGGGCTTGTGGCCTTGTGGCGCGAGGCGCTGCTCGCCCAGAGCGTGCTGCGGAACCTGACCCGGGGATACAAGGACCATCCCCAGCTCGATCGGTTCAAGGCTTCGCCCGATCCCGTGGGCGCCATCGGCGCCTTCCTGGAGGCGGTTTTCGGCGAGGCCCAGCGGCGGGGGTATCGTTTTTCCGGCGGGAAGATATTCCGTCGGGAGGCTCCGAAGCGCATCGCGGTCACCGTGGGGCAGCTGGAATACGAATGGAAGCATTTCCTGGGCAAGGTGAAGGCGAGGGACTCGGAAACCTACCAGGAGGCCCGCAAGGTGGCGCTTCCCGACGCCCATCCCCTGTTCCGGGTGAAGGCGGGCGGCAAGGAGCCCTGGGAAAAATGAGCCTGGTTTGGGAAGCTTTGGAACCGGTACGGCCATGAGGCTGGACAAGGGCGGGCCGACTATCGAATGATGGAAGGGCAAGGCGGCGGTATCGGCGGTCGACAGAGGGCGATACGCGGCCGGCGGCCGGCCTGGGAGACCTTCGATGGGCGTGACCATCCATTACCGCGGACGCTTGAAGCCGAAAGAGACGCCGCGCAACTTCTACATCCTGGCCAAGCTTCTCTGCGACGGGAAGAAATGGCCCATCTCCCGGTTCATAGAAGGCGAAGGCACGCTTGATTTCCGGAAGCACCCCGCGCAGAAGGAGTATCGGGGGATGGTGACCTCCTTCATCATCACGCCCCATGAGCATTGCGAGCCGCTCGCCTTCCACATCACCCGGGACGGCTATTTCGAGGATCGCTGCAAGACGCAATTCGCCCCCCTGGAAGTGCACCTCGGAGTTGTGGAGCTGATGGAAAACCTCAAGCGGCGCCTCGGCGAGCTGGTGGTCGAGGACGATGGCCATTATTGGGAGACCCGGAGCAAGGAACGCCTGGAGAAGCAGATCATGGCCTGCTACGAGGAGATCCTGAGGATGAAGGAGGAGGACCCCGGCTATTACGGCCCGGTGAAGGAACCCGACGGCCGAATCACCGACTTGTCCAAGGGTTGAGCCCCGGCGGTTCCCCGCGCAGGATTTCCCGGTCCCGTCACCGCGCCGCCCGTCGCGTCAGGGTGAAGAAGACCAGGGAATAGAAGCACAGCACGATGTCGAAAAGCGGGATCTGCAGGGGGCCCGGCAGGCTGTAGATCATGATCACCGCCGGGAGCCAGATGCCCCAGGTGGTGACGAGGGCCGTGGGCAGGTTCGCCCGCAGGAAGGCGGGGATGTCCAGGCTGCGCAGGGACTCGAAGCGGAAGCCGTTCTCCTTCCAGTGGAACACGAGCACGGTGGTGGGCATGGACCAGGCCGGGCAGTAGGCGAACATGTCCACGACGACCTTCCTGGCCACGGTGGGGACGTCCACGGCGTTCCCGAACAGCCAGCCCTGGAACCGGTAGAAGGCGTCCACCTCCACCCCCTTGTAGCCCCAGAAGAGGAGCAGGAACAGCCCGTGGGCCGCCGTCGTCGCGGCGCGCGTGCGCGGGTCCAGGCGCAGGCACAGGTAGGGGACCAGCCCGCCGAAGACGGCGGTGGCCAGGAAGCTGAAGGGATACCCGGCGCGCGCCTTGAAATCGGCCACGGCGTCGAGCAGCCCCCGGGTGGGGGCGTGGCGGTAGTACGCCAGGATGACGGCCACGGCGAAGGCCTGCAGGACGAGGCCCGGCAGCAGGTTGGCGCGGGCCGCGGCCAGGGGCTTGGACCACAGGGCGGAGCGGGCGGCGGCCGGGGACTCCGGCGGGACGAGCGGTTGCGATTCCAAGAGCGGTTACCGGGAATTCAACGGACGAGATCCTGGAAACGATCCAGGAGGGGCCGCAGGCCGTACGGGGACAGCCAGGCGCCGAGCAGGAGGCCGGTGGCTGCCCCGCCCACGTGGGCCTCGTGGCTCACGTTGGCCACGTCGCCGCGGCTCATGAGGAAGGTGGACATGGCGATGTACAGGATCGCGAACAGCGGGGCGGGCACGGGGATGGGGAGGATGAGGAGCGAGATGGACATCCCCGGCTGCAGGACGATGGCCGCGAAGAGGATGCCGGTGACGGCGCCGCTGGCCCCCAGCACCTTGTAGTCCGGGTCGCCCCTCCGGATGAGGAAGACGATGAGGTTGGCCAGCGCCCCGGAGACGAAATAGATGGTGAGGAAATTGAGGCCCAGGTGCCGCTCCACGATGGGGCCGAAGAAGAACAGGGTGAGCATGTTGAAGAGGAGATGCCCGAGGTCCGCGTGGGAGAACTGGGAGAGGAAGAAGCCTTCCAGGTTCCGGCCGCGGGCCGCCATGGAGGGCACGAACAGGAACCGGTAATAATCCCGCCCCTTCCGGAAGGCGGAGAAGGCCCAGTAGGAGATGGCGGCGTTGAGCGCCATGACGGCGTAGGTGAGCATGAGGTTACATAATAGCTAAAAGCCCGCCCGCAGGGGAAGCCGGGAGTTCGCTTCGCCGCCGCGGAAGGGAAGGAGCCCCCCTTGCGGAGGGCTCCTTCGTGACGGTCCGGCGAGGCGTAGTGGGGCTCGGGAAGATCCCCCACCTCGCCTTTACGGCCGCACCGTCAGTGCTGCGAGGGGCCCTCGGCGTGCACGAGCTCCGGCTCCTCCGCCGGGGGCAGGTCCATGGCCTGATCGAGGGTGGGGCGCAGGGTTTTCTCGAAGCGCTCCAGGCTCACCGGGCGGCCGGTGCGGATGCTCTCCAGCAGGGCCCTGACCACCCGCACGTCGGCGAGGCCCTCGATCCCGGAAGGCTCGGGCTCCACGCCCTCCAGGACGCAATCCGAGAAGTAGAGGAGCTCGGGGGCGATCTGGTCCCGCTTGGGCCAGCTCTTCTCGCTGGCCTTGCCACCCACGGTGAGGCGCTGCCGGATGGGGGCGTCGTATTCGTAGGCCGGCTCCATGTAGAAGTCGCCCTTGGTGCCGAAGACCCGGTAGGCGGCCGTGTCGGCGGCGCCGAAGCTGCACGTGAAGGCGGCCAGCCGTTCCCCGGGGAAGCGGAGGATCGCGGACACCATCTCGTCGACTTCCCGGAAGCGGGGATCGTCCTTGCGCGCGGAGAAGGCGAAGACCTCGTAGGGTTCGCTCCGGAAGATGTACCGGGCCGCGTTGATGCAATAGACGCCGATGTCGAAGAGGGGGCCGCCGCCTTCGGAGGGGTCCTGCGTGCGGATGTTGCCGGGCCTGACCTGCATGGTGAACGCGCTCTGGAAGAACCGCGCCTCGCCGATCCGGCCCGAGTTCGCGATCTCGATGGCCTTGAGGTTGGCCGATTCGAAGTGCAGGCGGTAGGCGATCATGAGGCGCGTGTCGTGCTCGCGGGCCTCGCGGATCATCTCCTCGCAATCCTCCTCGGTTGGGGCCATGGGCTTCTCGCACAGGACGTGCACGCCCATGCGGGCGGCCCGGACGGCGTATTCCCGGTGGAGATGGTTGGGGAGGGTGATGTACACCGCGTCCACCTCCCGGCTGGCCAGGCATTCCTGGTACTGGTCGTAGTCGTGCGCGCCGTGCTCCAGGAACGG
>CBILQL010000312.1:0-6324 GCA_966238865.1 uncultured bacterium | reverse complement strand
AGTCTTTCCCAAAATCCGGTATTCCATAGGAGAATAAAGATAGCCAGGCCAGGGCCCGGGGTGTGGGTATTCTTGTCACCACCTGGCCCAAAACCCGCCATGTCCCCGGACCCGGCAGCCTGTACATTTCTGCAAACATAACTCGCGTCCCCGCCGACCGGATGGGGATGCGGATGGGAGACCGATGACGAGCCGAACCCTGCAATCCCTGCGACCCTGGCGAACCCAATCCCGGAAATGGGCCCCGGGCCCCCACTTGGCAGTCCTGGCCGTCTTCGGAGTATTTGCAGCCGTTTCCTTGGCCCAGGCCCAGACGAAGATCGATTTCCTGACCGAGAAACCCCTGGGCTGGGCTTCCACCAACGGCGGGACCACCGGCGGGGCCGGCGGCACGGTCACCGAGGTGTCCAACCTGGCCGACTTCCAGCGGCTGGCCAAGGCCAGCGGCAAGCAGGTGATCCTGGTGAAGGGATCGTTCGGCTCCAACGGCAACCGGGTGGAAATCACCTCGGACAAGACCATCTTCGGCCTGCCGGGCGCGACGTTCACGGGCGGGCTCGACATCAAGAAGGGCGTCTCCAACGTCATCGTCCGCAACCTCAAGATCATCGGGCCGGGCGCCCATGACGTCGACGGCGTGGACGGCATCACCGTGCAGGGCTGCTCCCGCGTCTGGCTCGACCACATCGACATCGCCGACGGCCAGGACGGCAACCTGGACATCACCAACGAGGCCGACCTGGTCACGGTGAGCTGGAGCCGCTTCTCCTACACCTCCAAGTCCACCGATCACCAGTTCTGCACCCTCATCGGCAGCAGCGACAGCAAGACCGAGGACCGTGGCAAGCTGCGCGTCACCCTGCACCACAACTGGTACGCCCAGGGCAACAAGGAGCGCATGCCGCGCGTGCGCTTCGGCCAGGTGCACGTGGCCAACAACCTGTTCGCCAGCGGCGTCGCCAACCATTACGTGCGTGCCGGCATCGAGGCCGACATCCTGGTGGAAGGCAACGCCTTCTTCGGGCCCGGCAAGGCCATCGACCAGTACGAGAACAACTTCAAGGCCGTCACCCAGCGCAACAACCTGTTCTCGGGCGGCGTGACCAACACCGAGGGCAAGGGCACCGCCTTCACCCCCGGCTACACCATGACCCTGGACGCGGCCAGCGCCGTGGAGGCCCGCATCAAGGGCCAGGCGAGCGGCGTCTACGGGGCAGGCGCGACCCTGCCGGACCCCCGCACCACGCCGACCACCCTCGCTCCGGCCTCCCGGACGGATCGGACAACCGTCCGCGGAATGCTCCTGCTGGAGGCGCTGCCGGGCGGGAAGGTATATACCCCGGAGCTGCTGTTGGGGCGGATGGTGCGAAACCGCTGAGTTGGGGGGGGGGCGGAGTCGTCCCCGCATGGGGGCGGCTCCGTGGGTGGCGAATCGACTGCTTCGTTACAGCGATGGCCGCAGATCCTCTTCAACTGATCCACTTCCCCTGAACCCAGCCCACAGATTCTGCGGGTGGCGATACATTGTTGGTCGGCGGGCCTCGCCTTCCAGACTCGACGCCCCGCCGGAAGGGGTCTTCCATGTCCTGCCTCGCTCTGCGCTTCGCTCCGCTCCTCGGAGCTCTCCTGGTTGCCATCCCTGGCGCGTCGCGGGCCGCCCCTCTCGACGACCTCCGCAGCTGGCTGGACATGCCTCCCGCCTCCCGGCCCCCGCTGTCCCGGCAGGCCTTCGCCTCCGAGCCCCTGGGAAAGGAAGACGCGCGACAGGCGCGGGATTGGCTCCTGAAGGATCGGGAGGATTCCCTGAAAACCGCCTGGTCAGCCGAGTGGCAGGGCGGCCAATTCCGGGCCGGCAGCAAGGTGATGAAGTTCCAGTATCGGACCTTCGGGACCGCCCCCGCTGGCGGAAGGAGCCTGTTCATCTCCCTGCATGGAGGCGGCGCCTCGACCACTCCGGCCCTCAACGACGAGCAATGGCAGAACCAGATCGTCTTGTACCGGCCCACCGAGGGGATATACCTGGCTCCCCGCGCGCCCACCGACACCTGGGATCTCTGGCATCAGTCGCATATCGACTCCCTGTTCGACCGCATCATCCAGGCCGCGCGCATCTACCTGGGCGTGGACCGGAACAAGGTGTATGTCATGGGATATTCCGCCGGCGGCGACGGCGTCTACCAGCTGGCGCCGCGCATGGCGGATCGCTGGGCCGCGGCGGCCATGATGGCGGGCCATCCCAACGATGCCTCGCCTCTGAGCCTCCGCAATATCGGCTTCAGCATCCAGGTGGGCTCCCAGGACGCCGCCTACGAACGCAACACCGTCGGCAAGCAATGGAATCTGAAGCTGGACAGCCTGGCCGCCCGGGACCCGGGCGGCTACGTCCACCATGCGGCATTCCCCAACACCGGGCATTGGATGAACCAGCTGGATACCGCGGCCGTGCCCTGGATGGCGCGCTTCACCCGCAATCCCGTCCCCAAGACCGTGGTCTGGAAGCAGGACGACGTCACCCACGGCCGGCTGTATTGGCTTTCCGTGCCCGCTGGGAAGGCGCGCGCCGGAGCCCTGATCGTCGCCCGCCTGGAAGGCCAGGAGATCCGGGTCACCGAGGCGACAGGTATCGGGCCGGTTACGGTGGATCTGAACGACGACATGCTGGACCTGGACGCCGACGTCACCCTCACCTGGCTGGGCACCCGCGTTTTCCAGGGGCGCGTGACCAGGACCGTCCTGAACCTGTGGGAAACCCTCCGGGAACGGGGTGATGCCGCCCTGGCTTTCAGCGCGCGCATCCCCCTCGAGGACGGCAGGCCGACGGCGGCCGGCGCGGGCGCGCGGATTTCCCGGCGTGCCCCGGAGGCGCGGCCGCAGCGCGTGCTGCTCGGAGCCGGTGGGCCGCTTGGCGATGTCCTCCCGTCCTCGGATTTGCTCGGCCGGAGATTCCCCGTCAGCCGGGCAAAGGGGCCGGGCCCGGCGATCGGGATCTACTGCGTCAACTGCGAATAGCGTTCAGCCCCGTTATTGTCCGCGCAAGTGATCCGGGTTATGCTTGTGAATCACTTACATGGATTTGTAAAAAATCGACATCGATAGGCACGGATTCTGCGCCGTTCCTATGGAACCCGGCGCGCTACGAAAACGCGGCCTATACCACTCGCCCAAATATTTATCTTCGCCGGCTATGGAAACCATTTGCCGCCCCTTACGGATCTCCGCCTTGCTGTCTTCAGTCTTCCTGCTTGGCCTGCCCCCTCTCGCGCATGCCTATATCCTGACCATCCCCGCCGACACCCTGCAGACCCTGGAGGGCTTCGGGGCCTCCGCCGCCTGGAGCGGCGAGGAAATCCTGCGCCAGCCCGAGGCCGAGCGCGAGCGCGTCCTGCGCCTGCTCTTCACCGACGAGGGTGCGGCCATGTCCATCGTCCGCATCCGCCTGGTCCCCGCCGGGACCGAGTTCGACAACCAGGTGGCCTTCTGCCTGCAGGCCAAGGCCAAGGGCGTGACGCGCTTCTACGCCACCGTATGGGAGGTCCCCGGACAATTCCTCGACGGCTCCCAGAAGCTGCTGCCGGCGCGCTTCGGCGACTATGCCCGCTTCATCGCCGACTTCGTGCGCGATATGGGAGCCGAGGGCGTCTCCGTCGGGTGGATCGGGGTGCAGAACGAGCCCGACAACGGCCCCAAGCTGGCCTCCAGCTGGACGGTGGACTACAACAAGTACACCGTGCATTTCTACCGGAGCAAGGCCGAGCTGCGGGATTTCTCTGTGGCCCTCAAGGCCGAGCTGGCGGCCCGGGGGATGTCCGGCGTGAAGCTCCTGGGACCGGAATGCATGGGCTGGGAGGGGACCCGGGAGCTGATCAAGGCGCAGTTCGAGACCGCGGCCGGGATCGCGGCGCTCGACATCGTCGCCACCCACGACTATTGGGGCGCCGAGCGCGACGCGGACATGAACGCGGTGCGCGCCGAGGTGGCCGCCCTGGCGAAGGCCCGCGGAAAGCGCATCTGGCAAACCGAGTACTCGCGCTTCGACTGCCTGCCCGGCTGCCCGGACGCCTGCCAGCAGACCCATGTGGCCCGGGATCCCGCCCGGCTGATGTCGGAAGCCGACTTCGACATGCAGGACGGCCTCGACATGATCCAATACCTCTACCGCGACCTGGCCGTCGCCAATGCCAGCGCCTGGCTGTACTGGTGGACGCACAATCCCAACAAGGGATGCGGCAACGCCTCCCAGGGCCAGGTCGGCATGCACAACTCCTTCAACGGCCTGTCCCTGATCAAGGCCGACAACACCTTCTATTTCCCCAAGCGCTTCCATACGCTGTCCCATTACATGCGCTTCCTGCGCCCGGGGAGCGTGCGCCTCAAGCTCGCCACCGACGGCGAGGACGCCCTCCGACCTCTGGCCTTCCGCGATTCCTCGGGGGGGAAGGTGATCGTGGTGCTCAGCAACCGCGGGACCGCGGCGGCTCCGGTGACGGTGTCTTTGCCCGGCTTCGCGGGCCACACCGCGGTGAAACCCTATCCGCGTGGAGCGGGTCCACGAGGTTTCCGGGCCGCAGGAGTTCTCCTGGGACACCGAGAACGGGGACGCCGGCCCGTGGGTGGCCAGCGTGACCTATGCCGGGACCGGCCGCGCCTACCGGCTTTTGCTGCTCGGCGCACCGTCCCGCTGAAGCCCTCAGCACTCCGGGACGTTGACGGGAATCTGGGCGGCCAGCCCGCCTTCCGAGGTCTCCTTGTACTTGGTGTCCATGTCCTTGGCTGTGGCCCACATGGACTGGATCACCGCGTCCAGGCTCACCTTGGCCTTGGCGGGATCCCCTTCCAGGGCCAGGTTGCTGGCGGTGATGGCCTTGACGGCCCCCATGGTGTTGCGCTCGATGCAGGGCACCTGCACCAGGCCGCCCACGGGGTCGCAGGTCAGCCCCAGGTGATGCTCCATGGCGATCTCGGCCGCCATCATGGCCTTCTCCGCCGAGCCTCCCAGGCATTGCGTCAAGCCGGCCGCGGCCATGGCGCTGGACACCCCGATCTCGGCCTGGCATCCACCCATGGCGGCGGAGAGGGTGGCGCCCTTCTTGAACAGGGATCCGAATTCGCCCGCGGTGAGGAGGAAGTCCGCCCGTCCTACCGGCCCGTGTCCGCCGGGAGGCGCGCCGGCCGGCGACAAGGGACCGCCACCTGGCGGCGTGCCGCCTGACGAGGGCGTGCCGCCTTGTGGCGGCCTGCAGAAGCATTCGTAATACATGAGCACAGCCGGGATCACGCCCGCCGCGCCGTTGGTGGGCGCGGTGACCACGCGACCGAAGGCGGCGTTCTCCTCATTCACCGCCAGGGCGAAGGCGCTCACCCATTTGAGCACGTCGTCGAAGGGCCAGGACCGGCCGCGGATCCGGTCCATCCATGCCTCCGGCCCGTCATAGGGCGCAGTCCCTTCCAGCAGCTTGCGGTTGATGCCGGCGGCGCGGCGCGCCACCTTCAGGCCTCCGGGGAGCACGCCTTCCGTATGGCAGCCGCGGTATACGCTGTCACGCATGGCGAGCCAGATGCGTTCGAGCCCGGAGTCCACCTCGGATCGGGAGCGCCAGGCGGCTTCGTTGGCCCGTACCACCTGCGGGATTGAGAGGCCGCCCTCCCGGCAATGCCGGAGGAGGTCGGCGGCGTTGTCGATGGGCATGGGAAGCCGCACATGGGCGGGCGCTTCGCCGTCCGGTGCTTCGCCGCCCGGCGCTTCGCCGCCCGGCGCTTCGCCGCCCGGCGCTTCGCCGGCGCGGACGATGAAGCCGCCGCCGATGGAGAAATAGGTTTCCGTAAAAGTCGGGATGCCGGCGGCCTGCGCCGCGCCCGGAGTGATTCCGGCGGCCTCCGTACGCAGCGGTTCCGCTTGTTCCAGGAAGGCCGTGAAGCGCATGCCGTTGGGATGGAAGGGCAAGGTGATGTTCCGGTTGAAGACGATATCGGCATCCGGATCGAAAGGGATGTCCCGGCGGCCCGCCAGGACCAGCCGGCGCCGGGCGCGGACCGCCTCCAGGATGCCCGGAATCTCCGCGGTGTCGAGCGTGACGGGATCCGTGTCGAGCAGGCCGAGCATGGCGGCCCGGTCGGTGCCGTGGCCTTTGCCGGTCTTGGCCAGGGAGCCGAACAGGTCCACGCGCAGGGAGGCGACCCGGCCGAGGATGTCTTGTACTTCCAGCCGCCTCAGGAAGCGCTGGGCCGCCCGCCAGGGCCCCAGGGTGTGGGAGCTGGAAGGCCCCACTCCCAGCTTGAAGATGTCGAAGACGCTGATGGCTTCCCGCACGATTGGATACCCCAAGA
>CBILQL010000311.1:0-6326 GCA_966238865.1 uncultured bacterium | reverse complement strand
GTAGGCGAGGATGCGCTGCCATTCGCCTCGGGGCGCCAGCAGGTCGTCCATCAGCTTGCAGGCATCGTAGGAGCGCGGATCCAGGCGGACCGCCTCGTGGGCATCGGCCAGGGATCGGGCTGTGTCGCCTTCCTGGATCCGCACGTGGGCCCGGTAATAATAGGCTTCGGA
The DNA here is from genome assembly GCA_966238865.1 of uncultured bacterium. Classification (GTDB taxonomy): domain Bacteria; phylum Fibrobacterota; class Fibrobacteria; order UBA11236; family UBA11236; genus CBILQL01. The sequence goes on along the minus strand of CBILQL010000311.1, from coordinate 6,155 downwards.
GTTCGCCGGATCGATGCGCAGCGCCGCTTCGAGATGCCGGTGGGCGAGCGGGAAGTCCCGCGCTTCCATGGCGTCGTAACCCAGGGCCGTGAAATGCTCCGCGGCCCGGGACGGGTAGCCCAGGACTTCGTCGGCCCAGGGGTCCCTGGCCGCCGCCCGCCGGAAAGTCCTCTCGGCCTCCTCCCGCCTGCCGACGCGCAGGAGCGTCAGCGCCTTTTCCACCCAGAGTCCGGCGTACAGGGGCCGGGCGGCGATGGCCTTGTCGAACTCCCGCAGGGCCTCTTCGTTCCTCCCTAGGCGTCTCAGCGTCTTGCCCAGGTACTGATGGGCGTCGAAAAAGGGGCCGGCTTCCGCGGCCTGCTGGAATTCGATGCGCGCCGAATCGTATCGCTTGTTTTCATAGTGGATTCGCCCCCGATCCCAGGCGGACAGCCCTTTCAGGATGGACAGCTCAGGATTCAGGGCCGTCCCGGCCTGGGCCGACTTCGCGAAGCGATCCATGGCCGCGTGCGATCCGCCCCAGCGCGGCGCCAGTCCCATCATATGGGCGAAAAGGGTATGGTAGGAGGCGGGGCTTATCGCCAGGGCCCGGCTTGCGTATTCCTGGAGCCGGGGAGTGGAGCCACCCCGGGCGACTCCGATCAGGGGGATATAGGCCGTGATCAGCTTCGGATTGAGGCGCAAGGCCTCCAGGGCTTCCGCTTCCGCGATCGCGAAATGACGTCGCATCCCCTCGAATTGGGCCTCCGAGGTCTTCGTTGAGTAGCGTTTGCCGCGCGCGCTCCAGCCGAGGCATTCCTGGTGGAAGGCGTGCGCCGCGAGCGCCAACGGATTGCCGGGCTTGGCGGCAATCCAGGCCTTGAAAGCGGCCTCCCAGGACGGCGCCTTGCGGCGGAAAATCTCGAACAGCCAGTACATCCGCTCTTCGGCGGCCGGGTTGGCTTCGAAGGCCCGCAGGGCCTCGCCCAGGAGCCGGTCCAGGTCGTCGAAGCGGCCGCTTTCCAGGGCCGCGATCAAGGAGATGCGTTCGGATTGGATCGCCCTCCAATCTGGGACGGCGGCTTCCGGGCGGTAACTTTGCCTGAACTCTGCGGAGATGTCGGGTATCGTGACCGGTCCCGATTGGGTCTGCCGGAAACGGCATCCGCCCAGGCTGATACTCGATAGGCCCAAGCATGGAAGCAGCAGGAGGGCAATAGTATTGGGGCGCATGGCTCCAGTTTACCATCCCTTGCCCGACGAGGCTACCTGCCCATTACTGCGGGATCGCTTTCAGCCCAGGATCGCCGCTCACCGGGCCCCTATCCGCATTCCAGGGCCTAGATTAATTTTGCCGTGAATATTAAAGTAAGTGAGGATTTATGAGTGGTCATGTATACACAGTGGAATTCAGGATATACGGGAAAAATGTCCTTCCGAAAAAGATTTCTTCCGAACTTAGCTTGCAGCCATGCCAAGAAAGGCTAGCTGGAGATAAACTTGGCAGTAAGGTTTTCGATGAAGGGATGTGGGCTTACAATGGCGGCGAAATTGACGAATCTATTGAATGGGACTCATTAGAATCTGGCCTTCGCGCACTTTTGGATAAAATTTTGAGAAAAAAATCTATTTTGGAAAAATACAAGCAAGAAAAATACAACCTCATTTGGTGGTGTGGCCATTTTCAAAGCAGCTTTGATGGCGGACCAAGTCTGTCGCCAACGTTACTCAAAGATCTTGGGGATTTAGGAGTTGAAGTTTTCATTGACTGCTACTTTTCAAAGGATGATGACGAATGATGGTTCTCCAGGGATCCGATTGCCGAAAGTGATGGCCTAAATCTATTCGCCTATGTGAGCAATAATCTCCTGAAGGAGAACCTGAACCGCGTGCGGGGCCTGGTCAAGAAGTCTCTGCTTGTCGCCGAGAACAAAGACAGGAGAAGGACTATTTCTCAATTCAGGAACGTCCTTGCCCTTCCCGATAGTCACCCCGCCTCGCCCTCATCCCTGTCTCGCCCTCACCCCTGTATCGCCGAGAAGTCCGCGATCTCGCCCACCAGGTCCCGCACCTTCCCCAGCAGCAGGTGCCGGTTCTGCTTGAGGCGCGGATCCGGATCGTTCACCATCACCGCGTCGAACAGGGACGCTACGTCGCCGCGCAGGGCGGAGACGGCCCCCAGCACCTGGCCGTAGCTCCGGGAGGACATGCCCGTGCGGACCTCCTGCTCGGTCTGGATCACGGCGCGCAGGAGCTTCTGCTCCTCGGCCACCCGCAGGGCCTCGGCGTCCAGCTCGCCGGACAGGGAGCCCGGCAGGATGTTGGACACGCGCTTGAAGGTCTCGGCGGCCTGCCCGAAGGCGGCCTCGCCGCGGAAGGCCTGCAGGGCCTTGAGGCGGTCGGCCATGTCGGTGAAGTCGCGCCAGCCGGCCCGGCTCTGGACCACGGCGTCCACGGTGTCGGCTGGGAAGCCGCCGGGAACGCCCGGGCGGCTCTCCTCCTGGAACAGGCGCTTGGCGCGGGCCAGGAAGAACTCCAGCAGCTTCCCGGCCAGGCCGTCGGCCTCCGCCGGCTTGAGGAAGCCCTTGGCGGACTCGACGGCATGGTGGACCAGTTTGACGATGTCGAGGCGGAAACCGCGGTTCACGATGAGGGCGACGGCGGTCCAGCAGGCGCGGCGCAGGGCGAAGGGGTCGGCCGATCCCGTGGGGGCCTTGCCCTTGGCGAACATGACGACGAGGGAATCGAGGCGGTCGGCCAGGCCGGCGATGGCGGCCTCGTCGCTGCCCGGGAAGCCGTCCTCGGCGTTGCGGGGCATGTACTGGTCGCGGATGCCGTCGGCGACCTTGGCCGGCAGCCCCTCGGCGAGGGCGTAATAGCGGCCCATGATGCCCTGCAGCTCCGGGAATTCGCCCACCATGTTGGTGGTGAGATCGCACTTGGCCAGGCGCGCGATGGCGTCCACGGCCGCGAGGTCCGGGGCCGGCCGCCCGGCGGTCAGGCCCTTGAGTCCGGCGATGTGGGCGGCCAGGGCGCGCACGCGCTTCACCTTGGCGGCCAGCGACGCCTCGGGGCCCAGGTCGGCGAGGAAGGCGATCTTCTCGAGATCCTTGCCGCGCGATTCCAGGGTGCGCAGGCGATCCTCGCGCAGGAAGAACTCCGCGTCGGCGAAGCGGGCGCGCAGCACCTTCTCGTTGCCTTCGCGCACCAGGGCGTAGTCGGCGCATTCCATGTTGGCGGTGGCGATGAAGGCGTTGGCGAGCTTCCCGTCGGCCTTCTCCAGGGCGAAGTACTTCTGGTGCTCCTTCATCTCCGAGACCAGCACTTCCTCGGGGACTTCCAGCAGGCGCTCCTCGAAGCCGCCGACCACGGGCACGGGCCATTCCACCAGGTAGGTGACGGTGTCCAGCAGGTCTTCGTCCTTGCGCCAGCGGAGCCCGGCGCCGGCGGCGGCCTCCTCGGTGGCGCGGCGGATGCGGTCCTTGCGCTCGGCGGGATCGGCGATCACCTTGGCGGCGCGCAGGGCGTCCAGGTAGCCCTTGCGGTCGGCGACGACGGCGACCTCCCGGTTATGGAGGAAGCGGTGGCCGCGGCTATGGGAGCCGCTGGTCGCCCCGCCGAAGGCCATCGGGACGACTCGATCGCCCAGGAGGGCGGCCAGCCAGAGCACGGGCCGCACGAAGGGCGTCACGTTGCCGTCGCCCCAGCGCATGGTCTTGTACCAGTGGATCTCGGCGAACACCTTGGGGAAGACCTCCGCCAGGATCTCGGCGGCCTCCCGGCCCTTGCGCTCGCTGCGGGCATAGAGGTAGTCCCCGCCCTGGAGCGTCTTGATCTCCAGCTTGGCGAGCTCCAGGCCGTTCTTGCGGGCGAAGGCCTCGGCGGCCTTGGTCCAATTGCCCTGGGCGTCCCGGGCCAGGCTGGCGGGCGGGCCCTTGAGCTCCAGGTCCTGGTCCGGCTGGCGGGTGAGGATGGAGCCCACGGAGATGCCGATGCGCCGCGGGGTGGCGAACACCTGGATGTCCTTGGGGTCGAGCAGGGTGGGCTCGAGGTGCTTCTTCAGCAGGGCCGGCAGGTCGCGCATCAGCGGGCCGAACACCCGCGCCGGCATCTCCTCCACGCCCAGCTCGACGAGCAGGGGCGCGCGCCCGTCCGCGGAAGGCACGGGGGCGTGGGCGGCGGCGGCGGCCCCCATCAGGGCGATGGCCCCCGAGGGCGCCGGGGCCGCGGCGGCCGCGGTCGCGGCGGGCCGGGCGGCCGTCTTGAGCAGGGGATAGCCCTGCGCCTCGCGGCTCTTGAGCCAGGCCTCGGCCACCGCCTTGGCCAGGTTGCGCACCCGGAGGATATAGCCCTGGCGCTCGTTCACGGAGATGGCGCCGCGGGCGTCCAGCAGGTTGAAGGAGTGGCTGGCCTTCATGCAGAAGTCGAAGGCGGGGGCGGGCACGCCGGCCTCGCAGAGGCGGCGGCACTCGGCCTCGTAGCTGTCGAACAGGCGCGCGTGCAGGGCGGCGTCGGAGAGCTCGAAGTTGTGCTTGGAGAACTGCACCTCGTTGTTGTGGTAGATGTCGCCGTAGGTGACCCGGTCGTTGTACTTGAGCTTGAAGACGTTGTCCACCTTCTGCAGGTACATGCAGATGCGCTCGAGGCCGTAGGTGATCTCGCCCATCACCGGGGAGAGGTCGATGCCGCCCACCTGCTGGAAATAGGTGAACTGGGTGATCTCCATGCCGTCCAGCCACACCTCCCAGCCCAGGCCCCAGGCGCCCAGGGTGGGGCTTTCCCAGTCGTCGTGGACGAAGCGGATGTCGTGCTCGGAGGGCTTGATGCCGATTTCGACCAGGGACCCGATGTACAGGTCGAGGATGTCCAGCGGGCTCGGCTTCAGCACCACCTGGTACTGGAAGTAATGCTGCATGCGGTTGGGGTTCTCGCCGTAGCGGCCGTCCTTGGGGCGGCGGCAGGGCTCGGCCCAGGCGGCGTCGAAGGGCTCCGGGCCCAGGGAGCGCAGGAAGGTGGAGGGATTGAAGGTGGCGGCGCCCTTCTCCATGTCATAGGGCTGCGCCAGGAGGCAGCCCCGGCGATTCCAATAATTGTTCAACGCCAATATCAAATCCTGGAAATGCATCCTGCCTCCGAAATCCTGGGGATCGGATTAAAAATGTCAAAAAATGAGGGATTCTGCCAGGTTCGGAAGCCGTCGCGGGCCTGCGGCGGCATGGTTTCCGGCGCCGGAGAGGCGGGACCGGCCTTTAGTCCCAGCGGATGCGCAGCACCTGGCCGGACAGCCCGGCGGGCAGGGGGATTGCCGTCGCCGTGGCGGAAGTCTTGCCGGAATAGGCGTGCACGCGCCGTCCCTGCTGGTCGAACAGGGTGAAACCGCGCATCCCGGCGGGCAGGGTGAGCTGGCGCTGACCGCCGACCAGGAGCCCGGGGAGCGCGCCGTGGCGGGGTCCCCGGCCCGCTTCGAAGACGCCGACCGAGGGCCGGCAGGTGCCGGTGTACTCGATGCGGGAGATGGCCTTGCCGTATTCCATGACGTACAGGGCGCCGTCGGGGCCGAGCTTCATGTCGATCGCGGACGAGAAGGCGAGGCCCTCGAAGATGGGCGCCACGTCCAGGGCCTTGGTGCCGTCCGCGGAGAAGGTGATGGCCTTGAACCAGGCCTGCCGGTTGTCGGAGACGATCCATTTCCCGTCGAAATGCGGGGGCAGCTTGTAGGCGGAGGGGTTCTGGCCCTGGTAGCGGTACACGGGTCCGCCCAGGCAGGCCATGGCGGCCTTCTGGAAGCCGGTCCACTCCATGTGCTTTCCGTCCTTGCTGTAGTTGACCACCGAGCCCTTGGCGGGCGGCAGCTTCTGGATGCCGGTGTTGAACTTGGAGTCGTTGACCGGGTTCGCGGGATCGAAGAGCGGCCCGGTCTTGTCGGCGACATAGTCGTACTTGTTGAAGGGTATGTTGGGACCTTCGAACATGGGCCAGCCGTAATTGCCCGCTTCCCGGACGATGTTGAATTCGTCCATGGCCGCCGGGCCCTTGGTCGTCGAGGCGGTGGCCGCCTCGGGGCCCAGGTCCGCGACGAACAGCCAGCCCGTGACCGGATCGAGGGTCAGGGAGAAGGGGTTGCGCTGGCCCATGGTGTAGAACTCGGGGCGGGTGCCCTCCGTGCCCTGGGGGAC
>CBILQL010000310.1:0-6349 GCA_966238865.1 uncultured bacterium | reverse complement strand
CCTTCACTCCGCTGCCGTGGCTGGCACCGCAAAGGTCCGGCTCCTGTTATCCGTCTCGGAGCGCGCGCCCGAGAAATAGAGGGTGAGGCCCACCACGGCCACCACGGCGCCGCCCCCGACCCAGAACCCGGGCTCCCTCCAGCGGGGCCGGAGCGATGGGCCGGCATCGGCGGCTTCCGGGCCTCCGCCGCGGTCCGCGGACCCGGCGGATGCCGGCACGCGGACGGGCGCGGAAGCGCGGGCCGCCGCGGGCATGGGGGCAGTGGAGGCGCCGGCCGCGGGCATGGGCGCGGCGGGGCCGGTTCCGGGCTCCGGCCCGAGGTTCCAGGTCTCGAGCCGGGGCGCGGGCCGGGGACCCCGGAGGGCCGGAGCCGGGGCGGACGGCCCGGCGGAGCGGGGTGCCGGTGCCGTCACCCGCATCCCGTCCGCGGGACGCATGCGGCTTTCCTTGCGCACCTTCTCGAAGATGCGGTCCACCTCCTCGCCCACGAACATGTCGAGCAGGTCCGCCCCGGGGTCGAGCTCCAGCATCCGCATCATATGGTAACGTCCGCGTTCCCGGGTGGCGGGATTGGCCGCGTAGACCACGGAAAGGTGCTTCTCCAGGAAGACGCTGTCCTCCTTCCGGCAGCGCGCGCCGGACTCCAGGAAGGCCTCCAGGGCCGGGATCACCTTCTCGAAGTCCCCGGCCTGGTAGTCGGCGTGGACGCGCGCCCGGTCGAAGGCGGCCTGCGGGCGGGGGCCGGCCCAGGCGCAGGGAGCGGCGGCGAGGAGAGCGCCCAGGAGCGCGGCGATGAATGTGGCGAAGTTCGACGGCATGCTGGCAATCCCATGGCCTCCCGGGCGGGAGGCGCGGTCTGCCAATCATACGGGCGGGACGGGACGGGAGGCAATGATGGAGGGCCTCCCGACGCGCGGCGGCGCCGCCTCCGGTCGCGCCGGAGCGCGGAACCTCGCGCGCAACTTCACGCGGAAGTTGAAGCGGTCACCGAGGCGGCGTCACTCCAGGTACTTCACCTGCAGGATGCCGTCTCCCACCTCCGCGGGCAGGGTCACCTTGGCGTCGCCGGGCGTCGTCCGGAGGTATTCCCAGACCTGGCGGCCCTGGGTGTCGTAGAGGCGGAAGCCCTGGGCGCCCGCGGGAAGGTCGACATCGCGGCGGAACCCGAGGTTGAAGCCCTGCACCAGGGCGCCATGGCGGAAGATCCCGCGATCGGCCACGGCCACGGGGATGGGCGTGGCGGGATGGCAGTCGCCGGTGTACTCGACCTTGGAAATCACCGTCGTCGCGGCATTGGCGAACCAGAGGCCGCCGCCCACCTGGCCGTATTCGACGACGTAGAGGGCCCCGTCCGCCGGCCCCACCTTGATGTCGAGGACGCCCTTGAAGGTCTCGTTGGGAAGCAATTTCGTACGCGAGACCATCGACTCCCCGTTGTCGGACAGGGTGACGACGTCGAGGTAGCCTTCCCACCTGTCGGAGATCAGCCATTTATTGTGCAGGTGGGGAGGGAGCTTGGCGCGGGAGGCGTTGGAGCCGTCGTACGTGTAGATGGGCCCGGTGATGGCGGCCCTCTGCTTCGCGGCGATGACCGCGGGCACCGCGGGCGGCAGGTTGACGAGCCCGGTGTTGTTCTTGGAGTTGTTGGCCGGGGCCGAGGCGTTCTTGGTCAGGCGGAAGGCCTGGTTCTTGCCGACGAAGTAGGGCCAGCCGGCGTAGCCGGGCCTGGTGAACACGTTCCATTCCTCGGAATAGTCCAGGCCGTCGTCCGGGCCGATGTCGCCCCAGGCCACCCAGCCGCGGTACTTGTCCAGGGCCGGGGAATAGGGATTGCGGAGGCCCATGGTCTTGTCCGTCCCCTTGGGAAACAGGTTGCCGTGCGGAACCTCGTAGGTGCCGTCCGGCTTGGGCTTGATGCGGAGGATCTTGCCGCGGAGATCGTTGGTATTGGCGGAATGGCCCTGGTCGTCGGCGTCCGGATTGGCCTCGTTCACGTAGGATTCGGGGCTGGTGGCGACGGTCGGGTTCTGGATATTGTTGCCGACGGTGATGAACAGGTTCCCGGCCTGGTCGAATTCCATGCCGCCGCCGGTGTGGCAGCAGGTGTTCCGCTGGATCGGGATCTGCAGCACGATCTTCTCGGAAGCCATGTCCAGCTTGCCGTCGGAACCCACCGTGAAGCGGGAGATGTTCATGGTGCTGCCGGCGGACGGCGAGTGATGGACGTAGAGCCACTTGTTGGTGGCGAAATCGGGATCCAGCACGATGCCATGGAGGCCGTTCTCGTTGTCGGAGCCGTCGGGCATGCCGCCTTTGCCCCCCGTGAAGACCGAGAGCTTGCCGGCCAGGCTCAGGGTCCCCGACTTCCAGACCCGCACGTTGCCGCCCCGCTCGGCGATGAACACCTCGCCTGTCCTGGCCACGGCGAGCTTGACCGGCTCCATCAGGCCGGTTTCCACAGCGGTGACGCCGGCGGTGTACCCGGTAGTCAGGTTGGACCGGCTCACCAGCAGGGTCTTCTTGAATTGTGAAGCGGCGAGGTCATCGCAGCCTTCCCATTTCAGCTGGGCATGGGCCGAAATCGCCGCCAGGGAGGCCAGGGTCAACGTCTGAATTCTAAGAAGCGATGGATGCATAAGCCCGAACTCCAAATTTTTTCCATATTTTCCCTCATTCGACTCGCAGCCAACATGCAGGAGGGGAAATGCATCGAATTGGCCTTCTCAGCTTAGTTGCCCTTTTGGAAATTCCGTTTGGACAGGGTGCTCGCGTTCCGAAGGCCGATTTCGCCCGGTTTGCGGGAGTCCTGGACTGCGGGCAGGCTTCCGCAGGGGAGTGCCCCGGGGCCGCGAACGGGTTCGCGATCCATGGCCTGACAGGCGGGGAGGACATCCCCGACCCCGCCGCACCGGAACTCATGACGGGCGGCCGGGTGGTCGTGGGCTTCCAGGAGGGCAAACCCTTCCTATGGCCGCGCTACTCTATCGAGTTCCCGAACTCGGGATGGAAATGGGTGGTGCTGAACGAAGTCTCCATCAGCGATCAGAACCGGGTTTTCCTGAGCCTCTGGCGGCATACCGGTTCCAGCCTGGACCTGGTCAAGGTGTTCCCCCGCAGCTTCCCCCTGGAGCTGGGGGAAACCACCGTCCATTCCTCCGCCCCGCTGCCGGACGGCTCCCGGCTGCTCATCCTGAAAGGGGAAGGCGCGGATGCCGGGATCCGCATCCAGGACTTCCGCCTCCTGCGGCTCACGGCGCCGGACCGGATGCAGGAAATCCTGCGCCGCACCAATCGCAGTCAAATCCCGGTGGAGAGCATCATGGATCGGCTGAACGCCGATCAGCCCGTGGAGGCAGTCCTCGACTCCACGCTGACCTGCAGCTTGATACGGCCGGAGGGTGCGTCCAAAAACCCCAAGGTCCGCTTCACCCTGTCCCGCCAGAGCCTATTGTATACCAAGGAAGGGCCCGAGGAGACGCCGAAGGGGGCTACCCATGAGGAAATCGATGTCTGGAAGGCGGTGCAATCGGCGCGCCCCTCCCGTTAGCCCTGCCGGAAATAGCCGGGATAGACGGATTCTTGGGGATTTTGCCTTTCCTTCCCCGCTTTCCCCGGCCGCCGAGAATTGACCCCCGAAAGCGCCAGGCGGCTATAATTCCGCGAGGGCGTCTTGCTTCCATACGACAAGCCAATCGTCAACATCGCTCCGAACGGAATGGAGGCGAGCATCGTGCTCGTTCCGGTCGCCAAGGAACCCCCGGGATCGGGGTTCTGGCTGCCGTCCATGGCGGAATTGGAGATGATCCTGAAGGAAGCGGGGGTGAAGACGCCCATGGATTCGGTCTCCCTGAGGACTGCCATGGAGCGCCTATCCGAGGGTCTCAAGGTGGAAGCGGTGGCCTCCAGGGCCCGCCCTCCTGAACCCGGCCAGGACGGCTGGCTGGAAATCCTGGTGGACCTGGGCGGTCCGCAGACGCCCTCCCGGGAGCAGGGCGGAAACGTGGACCTCAAATCCTCGAACCTCATCCGCAGCGTGAAGGCGGGGCAGCCCCTGGCCATGATCCATCCGCCGCGCATGGGACGGGACGGGATGGACGTGCGCGGCAAGCCCCTTCCCTCCCGGATCGGCCGCGAGTACCAGGCGGACCTGAGCCCCCGCATCCGGCGGGCGGAGAAGGATCCGCACCTCCTCGTCGCGGCCACCGACGGCCATGTGCGGTTCGAGGAAGGGCGGCTGGACGTGGAGGAATGCTTCCATGTCTCCGGCGACGTGGACTACGCCTCCGGCAACGTCGGCTTCGCGAAATCGGTGCTGGTGGAAGGCGACGTGAAGTCCGGCTTCACTGTGGAGGCGGGCGGCGACGTGGAGATCCAGGGCATCGTCGAGGACTGCCAGGTGCGGGCGCAGGGAAGCGTTTCCATCCGCGGAGGCTTCACCGGGTCCGGAAAAGGCGTGCTGGAAGCCAAGGGGAACGTGGGGCTGGCCCATCTGCGCAACCAGATGGTGCGCTGCGAAGGGGACCTTTCCATCGCCAAGGAGGCGGTGAACGGCCGCATCCAGTGCCGGGGGACGGTGAACGTGAACGGCCTCCTCGCCGGGGGCAGGACCCAGGCCTTCCGGTCCATCACCTGCCAGCTCGCGGGCACGGAGACCGGAACCCCGACCATGCTGGAAGCCGGCTCCGATTACACCGTTTCGGAGGAGATCGCCGCCATCCGCAAGGAGATGGGCGACATGGGCCGGTACGCCAAGAAGCTGGACGTCGGCCTGAAGCACCTCCAGAACCTCGATCGCCTCCATCGCGGCCTGGAGCCGGGCTCGGTGGGGAAGCTGTTCGAGATGGAACGCATGAAGGCCAAGGTGGAGGCCAAGATCGTCCAGCTGCGCGAACGGTACTCCGAGCTGGAGGACCGGGGACTCGACGTCCAGGGCGCCGTGGTGGTCATCCGCAAGCGGGCCTTTCCCGGAACGGTGATCAAGATCGGCGAGGACGTGTTCCGGGTGGAGGCGGTCCTGGAAGGGCCCAAGTCCTTCCGCGTGCGGCAGGGGCTCATCGAGATGCATTCCGACGGAGCCTCCGCGCCATGAGCGGGGCCGGCCAGCATATCTCCTGGGACTCCCGCCAGGAGCTGGAGCTCCGCCAGATCCTGGCGGAGCTGCGCGCCCTGGAGGGCGCGGGCGTCTTCGACGGCCTGCCGGACGCCGGGCCGCCCTCCGCGGCAATCCTGCGCGCCCAGTCCGACAAGGAGGAGGCCCGGGGACGCATCGTGGCCCGGCGCATCGACCAGGCCCGCGGCCTGGATCATCCCGCCGCCCCGGCCCTGTCCAAGTTCATGACCCAGATTCCGGTCTCCCAGCGCACGCCGGCCTACAAGGACGAGAACCGGCGCAGGTTCGAGGAGGCCGTGGGCCAGGTCCGCATCCTGTACGGCCGCCTGGCGCGCGGCGAGGTCGCCAGCAGCTCGCTGATCCGGTCCATCGTGGGCTCCTTCATGGACACATTCATGAAGGACCGCAACCTGCTGGTCAACCTGGCCGCCCATCCCTGCCAGGGTCCCGACTACCTGTACGATCATTCCCTCAAGCTCTGCCTGCTCTCCCTCTCCCTCGCCAGCACCGCCGGGTACTCCCGCTCCCAGGCCGTCGACATCGCCCAGGGCGCCCTGCTGGCCGACGTGGGCATGATGCTGGTCCCGGAAGCCGTCCGCGCCAAGCGCGGGAAGCTGACCGAATCGGATCAGCGCGAGATCCAGAAGCATCCCCTGCTGGGGCTGGCCCTGCTGGAACCGGTGCACGGCCTCTCCGAAGCCTCCCTGCTCATCCCCCTGCAGCACCATGAGCGCCTGTCCGGCACCGGCTATCCGGACAAGCGGTCCGGCTCGCATGTCAGCGGCGCCTCGCGCATCGTCGGCATCGCCGACGTGTTCACCGCGCTCATCAACAAGCGGCATTACCGGGAAGCCCTGCATCCCTACGACGCCATGGTCGCCATCCTGGCCATGGGCGGCCAAGGCCTCCTCGACGGCGAGCAGATCCGCAACTTCCTGCGCACCCTGTCCATCTTCCCCCTGGGTTCCCTGGTCCGCCTCTCCAGCGGCCGCATCGCCAAGGTGGTGGCTCCCAACCCGGTGGAATTCACCAAGCCCCTGGTATCCATCCTCACCACCGAATCCGGCGCGCCCCTGGCGCCGTCCGCCATCCGGCAGCTGGATCTCGCGAAGCCCCCGGCAGGTTCCGGCTCCCACCCGCAAGGGTCGGAAGGGGAAAGCATCATCGCCGCCCTCCCCTTCACCGCCCTCCGCACCGGCATCACCGACGGGTTCTGAGTCCCGTTTTCCCGCGCATCG
>CBILQL010000309.1:0-6366 GCA_966238865.1 uncultured bacterium | reverse complement strand
AGCCCTTGGGCTCCGCAGCCGGCCGCAGCAGAAGGGGGTATTCAGACAGACCCTAAGCCCGTTCAGTACCCTTGCGGGAAGGTGGGCGTACGGTTCGGCAGGGGAGCGCCCTCGCCGCATCCCGACCGGCTCTCATTGCAGGCCGCGCTGGCGGCCATCAGCCCCAAGGCCAATCGCCCCAGCCGCCATCGCTTCGAAAGCCTCAAGCCCGCCATGGATCCCCTCATCAAGTTCCATGGACGAACCCGGGGCGGGGAACCGCTACGCACCCCCCTTTATCTGTCCTGGGATTCCAGGTCCCTGCCCCGGCAGCGTCCAAGCCCATTCGCCAACAGGAGATGACCGCCCCAGCGACCCCAGGTCAGCCCGCTACACCTTGGACTCCACCCGCAACGTGACTCCAGACTTCTTCATCATGTCGTAGAAGGTCGGTCGGGTGACTCCCATGGTGCGCGCGGCCAGGGACACGTTCCCGCCGGTGCGCCGCAGGGCGTTGAGGAGCAGGTTGCGTTCGAACAGGCGCCGCTGCTCGCGGTAGTTGAAGATGGCGCCGCCTGCGTCGCCGACCTGGAGGTCCGGCTCCTCGATCACCTGGTTCCGGCAGCTCAGCGAGGCGCGGTTGATGCAGTTCTCCAGCTCGCGCACGTTGCCGGGCCAGGCATGGCTCAGAATGAGCTTCTCGGCCCGGGAGCTTAGGCGCAGGCGCGGCTGGGAGAACCGGGGCCGGTTGCGCTCCACCAGGGTGTGCGCGATGAGCAGGGCGTCGCGGCCCCGCTCGCGCAGGGGCGGCATGGCGATCTCGAATTCGGCCAGGCGGCGGTACAATTCGGAGCGGGCATCCAGCCGGGCTCCGCCGGATTCGGGCTTGGGCCCTCCCGCTTCGGCCCGCACCGCGGACGGGGAGGCCTCCTGCGTCCCGGACTGCGGCTTGCGCAGGCCGGCGACCACGCGCACGTCCAGGACGCGCCCCCGGGAGTCGCCTTCCCTGCGGATGCGGCGCTCCTTCAGGAAGCGAAGCAGGGACGCCTGCAGGGAGGCGGACATCTCGCCTATCCCGTCCAGGAACAGGGTCCCGCGGTCGGCGGACTCGAGCAGTCCCGCCTTCTCCTCCCCGGGTGCCGTCGTCCCGAAGAGCTCGGCCTCCTGCGCATGCTCGGGGATGGCCGCGAGGTTGACCGACACGAAGGGGCCTTCGCGGCGCGCCCCCTGCCGGTGCAGGATGCGCGCGCACAGCTCCTTGCCGGTGCCGCTCTCGCCCGAGATCAGCACGTCCACCTCGGCCGGGGCCAGCCGCCGGAGGACGCCGAAGACGCGTTTCATGGCTTCGCTCTCCCCGATCATCGCGGTTTCATGGCCGTCGGGGGCGGAGCCTCCCGGAGCCGGGGAGGCGGGCTTCCAGGAAGGCTCCTCCTCCAGCTCCCGGATGCGCAGGGCCCGGTCGAACAGGACGCGCAGGGCGTCCGGATCGGCGGGCTTGCGCAGGTAGTCGAACGCGCCGCGGCGGATGGATTCGCGGCCCAGGGATTCGTCGGTCGAGGCCGTCACGGCCACTATCTTGCAGGCGCGATCGATGCCCAGCAGGGCGTCGATGATCTCGAGACCCTTGTCCGGCTTGCCTTCGAGGCCCATGTCCAGGCACACGAGCGTCGGGCCTTCGGACTCGCGGAAGCGTTGCAGGGTGGTTTCCAGGGAGTCGGACTCCATCACGTCGAAGGCTTCGCAGAAAGCCCACTTGAGCTGTTCGCGGAGCCCGGGATCGTCCTCGACTATGAGCAGGTTTCGCATAGGTATCCTCCGTGATACCGGGCGGGAGCTTGCCGGAGCCAAGGGACCTCCGTGCGGATGCACGGGGGGCCCCGGAAAACTGGGATGCGTCCGGAATGCGGGGCGCAGCGCGGTCAAGCGCCTCCGTCACTGACGTTAAAATAATTTCCCGCACGGGGAAAAGGGGTTTCCCTGGGGGGGGATCAAAAATTTTGATTACCTGTACACCCGTTCCCTGCATCCAGCCCAAAAGGAGGATCCCCGCGATGAAACCCTCGTGGATCGTTCTTGCCTGCAAGCGCGCATTGGACCTGGCGGGAGGCATCGTGGGCCTCCTCCTCTTCGCCCTCACCTTCCCGGTCGTGGGGCTGCTCATCCGGCTGGAGTCCGCGGGCCCCGTCCTCTACAAGCAGGTGCGCGTGGGGATGAACCGGAGGGAAAAACGCGCCGGGGGCGGCGGCGGGAGGGCTTCCGGGGAGCGGCGGAGCGAGGACGTGGGCGGCAGGCCCTTCTCCATCTGGAAGTACCGGACCATGCGCATCGACGCCGAGTCCGCAGGCCCGCAGCTGTGCTCCAAGGGCGGCGATCCCCGCATCACGCGCGTGGGCCGCTGGCTGCGCGCGCTGCACATCGACGAGATCCCCCAGTTCATCAACGTCGTCATGGGGGACATGAGCCTCATCGGGCCCCGGCCCGAGCGCCCCCATTTCACGCGCCAGTACGCCGGCACCCTGCCCCACTACGCGGATCGCACCCACAACATCCGCCCCGGCCTCTCGGGCCTGGCGCAGATCCTGCTCGGCTACGACGACACGCCGGACAGCGTGGTGCGAAAGTCCCATTACGACCTGTCCTACCGCGCCTCCTTCTGCAGCTTCGGCTGCTGGATCCGCATGGAGTCCTGGATTTTCTTCAACACCTTCGCCTACCTGCTGAAGCGCCCCACCTTCGAGGGGGACGCCATCCGCGAGCCCGACGCCCTGCGCCGCGCCAAGCTGCTGCCGTTCCAGAGCCGCGTCGTGGCCGGCCCGGCCTCGCGGTCCACGGTCGTCACCCTGAGCTTCGAGCGCGGATCCCGGCCCGTGGTTCTGACGGGGCGCAGCGGCGCCGAGCTGGCCGGCCACCTGGCCGGCCTCGACTTCGAAGGCATGCCCTGCCCGGAGGTCTACGTGCGGCCGCGCGGGCACCTGGACCTCGAGGACATGGGCTTCCTGCTGCGCCTGGCCCACGCCGTGAAGGGCCGGGGCGGCCGCATCTGCCTGCGCAGCCCGGACCGCCAGGTGCGGGACATGCTGAAGGAGATGCACCTCGATTCCGTCGTGGACATCGAGCACGAGCAGCGCGCCGTGCGGAACTTCCTGACCGTGGACGTGGAATGCTGGTTCCACGCCTACCACATGCGCGAGGTGGCCCCCAAGTGCACCTGGCACCGGCAGCCCACCCGCATCGTCGAGGACATGGAGCGCCTGCTGGAGCTGATGCGCGCGCACCGCACCACGGCCACCTTCTTCGTGCTCGGCTGGGTGGCGGACCGGTTCCCGGAGGTGGTGCGGATGATCGACCGCGAGGGCCACGAGATCGGGACCCACGGCTACCACCACGACCTCATCACCGAGATGACCCCGACGCTGTTCGAGGAGGACCTGAAGCGCTCGCTGGAGGCCATCTCGCGGCACACCTCGCGGAAGATCCGCGGCCACCGCGCCTCCAACTTCAGCGTGGTGCCCGCGACACTGTGGGCGCTCGAGATCATGGCCCGCAACGGCATCGAGTACGACTCGAGCGTATTCCCCTTCGCGCGCTCCCGGTACGGCATCGCCGGCTATCCCAACCCGCTTCCCCATGCCGTGGAGCTCGGCAGCGGGTCCACCCTGCTGGAATTCCCCATGTCCACCGTGAAGTGGGGCCGCCGGACCCTGCCCATCGCCGGCGGCGGCTATTTCCGCCTCTATCCGCGCCGCGTCACCGAGGGCTACATCGAGGCCTCCAACCGGCGCGGCGTCCCGGCCATGGTCTACCTGCACCCCTGGGAGATCGACGCCTCCCAGAAGCGCCATCCGCTCGGCCTGTGGAAGGGCTTCCAGCACTACGTGAACCTCGACCAGACCGAGTGGAAGCTGAACCGCCTGCTGCAGCGCTTCGAGTTCTCCTCCATCGCCGACAGCCTGGAGCTGCCGCGCGTCCAGTCCCTGCTGCGCCGCAACCCGGTGCAGGTGCGCTCGATGGGCGGCGAAACCGTCGCCGCGGCTGGCGCCGGGACGGCGCTCCCCGAAGCCCCGATCCTGCTGCCGGCGCCCCTTCCGCCCGCGCGCGGGACATCGCCCGCGCCCGCGGCGGACGAGGAGGAATTGGAGACGGTGGGAGCCGATCCCTTCGACCCCTTCGGGAGGCGCGGAGCCTGAGATCTCGGCCTTCCGCTGCCCCGGACGTCCGAGGCTTCAGACGGATTCCGGACGGCCGCGGCTTCGGGCGACTTGCGGTCGGCCGCGGGGCTGACAGGCCGCAGGGGCTCTCAGGCCGGGCAGGCCCGCTCGAGGAAGCCCAGCGCCCGCGCCATCATGGCGTTGGCGGCGGGCGCATGCACCAGCCCCCGGCGGAGGGTCTCGGCATCCTGGATGTAGGGTCCCGGGCTGAGTTCGTGGCCGCAGGCCTCCACGAGCGCGTCCAGCGACTCCGGGGTCGCTTCGGGATGGAATTGCAGGGCCAGCACCCTGTCACCGTGGAGGAATCCCTGCCGTGCGCAGGCCTCCGAGGACCCCAGGGGCACCGCCCCTTCCGGAAGCGCGAAAGTGTCCCCGTGCCAGTGGAAGGCGGTGAAGCTGGCGGGGAAGGCCTCGGAGAGCCAGGTTCCGCCGGCCTCGGGGGCTAGGCGGACCGGATGCCAGCCGATTTCCGGAAAGGGGTTCCGCGTCACGGGGGCGCCCAGGACGTCGGCCAGGAGCTGGGCTCCCAGGCACACGCCGAGCACCGCCTTGCCGGAGCGGAGCGCCGCATCCAGGGCGCGTTTCTCGTCCCGCATCCAGGGCAGCACGCCCTCGTCATGGACGCCCATGGGGCCGCCCATCACGATCAGGAGGTCGTAGACGGAGGGCGCGGGCGGCGTCTCGCCGGCGTGGAACCGGGTATAGGCGACGCGATGGCCCCGCTGCGCCGCCCAACCGGCCATGGACCCGAGGCCCTCGAATGGCACATGCTCGAAGACGCGGATGTCCAGTGAGCGCGACATGGCTTCAGACCGGGGCGGGGCTCTTCTTGCCGGCCCATTCCCGCAGGATCTCGACGAGATCCCGACGGCCGATGTTGCCGCGCTGGAATTCGGCCTCGGCGGCCAGCACGCCCTGGGCGAAGGCCAGCTCGCGCAGGTAGGACCGCAGGCGGCGGCGGCGTTCGTTGCCCACCGCCCCGTTCAGGGCCCGGAGCTCGGTCTCCATCTGGCTCTGGCTGGCCAGGAGGGCCTTGAGGCTTTCCGGGCTGATCTGCTCGAGCACGGCGCCGTTATTGAGCAGGTCGGCCAGCTGCTTGGGCTCGAAGGACGCCAGCACCGGGACCGCCTGGGCGCCCTCCTCGGAGCGGGCGGCCTCGATCTTGCGCAATTCGCCGAGGAGGCGGGTCTCGACCCGGCTGGCGGACAGGCTTTCGCGGGTCATCTCCATCAGGGTGGCGGCGCGGGCGGTGCGGTCCGCCTGCTCCTCGCTGCGGGAGAGGAGCAGGGCCATGTAGACGCCCAGGAAGGAGGAGACCAGGGTCATCACCCTGCCGGCGAAGGGAGGATGCTTCGCATAGAAGAGGCGCAGGGCGGGGAGGAAGGTGAGGGCGCAAAGCGCGAGGAAAAGCAGGATGGCCGAAAATAGCACCATGTTGGTGTCCCCTTGCCGACAATTTAGCATAGTTTCCCATAGCGCTTTTCCCAGTGCCGCAAGTTTATATTTTGGGCCCGTCGGCGGTCCCTCTAGGAGCACCCATGAAACGGCAATTTCGAGCCTATTTGTCCGCTTTCCTTCTCTGCGCCGCCCTGGCGCCGGCCGCGAGCGCCGAGGATGTGGATACGTCCAACCATCCCGATACCGTGAGGGCCTTCCTGGCCCCGTACACCTTCGGTGTCGGGGTGGGCGCAATCTCCGCCATCAACAGCGAACTGGCCCAGGAGAGCGAAGTCTTCCTCAAGCTCTCCGTGGCGCAGATGGTGCGGTTCGGCCGCCACCTGGCCCTGGGCATGGACCTCGACTGGTTCGCTCCCGGAACCAATTGGGGCGGGGACATGTCCCTCAACTTCCTCATGGGATCGGCCACCTTCAAGCCTTTCGTCGGGGCCGGCGTCGGCATCCATTACTTCGACACCGGCGACAATTTCGGACAGGGCCTCGGCCCCTCCGGCCTGGTCCATGCGGGCCTCCTCTTCAACGTCACGGATGAGATGCAGGCGCGCGTGCGGGTGCCGTTCCATTACGTGGCCAACAAGCAGGAGGATCGCGGCGTGGGCCTGGACATCGCCATCCTCTTCGGCAGCCCCCTGCGCTCCGTACGCGTCAAGAAGCTCGTCTATTGATCGGCCCCGAATACCTGATCCTTCCCGGCTACGGCGGATCCGGCCCCGGGCATTGG
>CBILQL010000308.1:0-6372 GCA_966238865.1 uncultured bacterium | reverse complement strand
GTCGGGCAATCGGCGGCCCTGGACCATTACGAGGCCATCCTCAACGGCATGATGGACGAGACGGCCCGCTATTCCAAGGAGCTGGAGCGGTACGGGCGCATCAAGACCTCCCAGCGCAACGTGCAGCGCTTCATCGGGCGCATCCTGGCCGTGCGCAACCGCATCATCGACAACCTGTACATCATGGACGCGCCGGACATCACCTGGGAGAACGAGTTCCTGGACCGGGTGGACCGCGGCATGAAGAAGGCCTTCGACGTGGCCGAGCGCTTCCGATCCCTGGATTACCAGCTGCGCGAGACGCGGGAGAGCCTCGAGCTCTTCGCCGAGCTCCTCCAGTTCCGCAAGAGCAACATGCTGGAATGGATCATCATCTTCCTCATCCTGGTCGAGGTGATCCAGATCTTCAAGTGGTGGTGAGCGGCGCCCCGCCCGGAGCGGGGAGCGCGCGGACGGCTCAGCCGGGGCCGCCGGTTCCCTCGCGGGCCGGGGCCAGCGGGCCCAGGACCTCCTCCAGCTTCGCGCGCAGCTCGTCCAGGTTGTAGGGCTTCTGCAGGAAGCCCCGGCAGCCCTCCCGGAGCAGCTCCTGGGCGCGGCCCTCCTGGCTGTAGCCGCTGGACAGCAGCACCCGCACGCCGGGGTCGAGGGCCTTGAGGCGCCGGAAGGTCTCCTCGCCGCCCATGCCGGGCATGATCATGTCGAGCAGCACCAGGACCGGGCGTTCGGCGCTCCCGGAGTACGCCGCCAGGGCCGCCTCGCCCCCCAGGGCCTGGACCGGCCGCAGGCCCAGGCGCTGCAGCATCAGGGCGGCCACCTCGGCCACCATGGGCTCGTCGTCGACCACGAGGACGGTCCGTTCCCCGGGGCCGCTCTCCCGGAGGTCGGAGTCCCCGGTCCCGGGAGCGGAGGCGGACAGGGGGAGGTGCAGGGAGAAGACCGATCCCCGCCCGCGCTCGCTCTCCACGTCGATGAAGCCGCCGTGGTTGCGCACGATGCCGTAGGCCGACGACAGCCCGAGGCCGGCGCCCTTGCCTGCGCCCTCGCCGGCGGGTCCCCGCGTGGTGAAGAAGGGGTCGAAGATGCGGGGCAGCACCGAGCGGTCCATGCCCGACCCGGTGTCGGCCACGGCGATGACGGCGAACTCGCCGGGGCGGGCCCCGCAGGCGGCGGCCCGCGCGGCGTCCAGGCTGACGCGCCGCGTGGACAGGTCGACCACGCCGCCGCCCGGCATGGCCTGGGCGGCATTGAGGCAGATGTTGAGCAGGGCCTGCTCGATCTGCCCGCGGTCGGCGTCCACGGCGCCGAGGCCCTCCTCCAGGCGCATCGCCACGCGCACCTCCTTGTGCGTTCGGGCGAAGAGGCCGGCCACCCGGCGCACCAGGGCGTTGACGTCCACGGTCTTCACCTCGTACTTGCCGCCCATGGCGAGTCCCAGCAGCTGCCGGGTGAGCTCGGCGCCCTGGCGCACCTGCCGCTCCATGGCGGCGAGCCGTTCCAGCTCCGGATCGCCCTCGCGCCTGCCGGCCATGAGCAGGGAGATCTGCCCGCCGATGCCCATGAGGAGGTTGTTGAAGTCGTGGGCCACGCCGCCGGCCAGCGTCGCGAGGCTCTCCATCTTGCGGGCGAGCAGGAGCTGCTCCTCGAGCCGGCGGCGTTCCTCCTCCATGCGCGTCTTCTCCCCGAGGGCCTCGCGCAGGCCGCGGTTGACCCGGCTCAGCTCGTCGGTGCGCAGGGCCACCACGCTCTCCAGCCGGTCGCGGTGCTCCCGCAGTTCCGCCTGGGTCCGCTCCCGCTCGCGTATTTCCGCCTTCAGCGAGGCGTTGAGGTCCTGGGCCTCCCGCGCGGACCGGGAGACGCTGCCGAGCAGCCCCCGGTTCTCGAACCTGAGGCGGATGGCGGCGTGCGCCGAGCGGCGCACGTTGCGGGCCACGGCCGCCACCACCACGCAATAGGCGGCGATCATGACGGCCATGGCCTCGTGCACGGGGCCGCTGTCGAAGAACGCGACGCGCAGCAGGATCGGGGTCGCCGCCGGGACGGCGAAGGCGAAGAAGGCCCAGTCCAGCACCGGGTAGGCCGCCGCGGCCCCGGCCATCATCCCGCCGATCATGAAGGCGGTGAACACCTGGTGGACGGGGCTGGATTCCGGGAAGAGCAGCAGGCCGGAGGATCCCCAGACGGCCCCGGAGGCGAAGGCCCCGATCCGGAAGGCGCGGCCCCAGCGGCCGGCGTCCAGGGGGGAGACCGGCCAGCGGCGGAAGCGCAGGCGGATCCACAGTCGCACGGAGGTTACGAGGAGGAGGGCCACGCACCAGGACCAGGCGGCGGAGCGCCCGCACACGGGGGCCTGGACGGAGGCCAGCACGCAGGCGCCGAACGCGGTGCCGAAGAGGCCGGCAGGCTCGTTGGCGTACGCCTGATCGACCTGCTCCGCCCGGATGGCCAGGTCTTCCGGGGCTTGCGAAGCGGCTTCCTCGCGGGC
Source organism: uncultured bacterium (assembly GCA_966238865.1). Lineage (GTDB taxonomy): Bacteria > Fibrobacterota > Fibrobacteria > UBA11236 > UBA11236 > CBILQL01. The sequence goes on along the minus strand of CBILQL010000308.1, from coordinate 3,890 downwards.
CTCTTCCATGGGGATCTGAAAATAGCAACTGGGTATCCCCGGCAATCTATTTTAAAAATGGGGGTCTTCCGCGCGGGCGGGCCGGGGGGCCGGGACAGTCTGGACCTGGAGGCTGGCTTGGAAATCTTGGCCGGTGACATCGGGGGCACCAACGCGCGCCTGGCGGTTTTCGAGAAGGATGGGCCGATCGGGGACCCGTCCATATTCAAGACATATGCGAGCGGCGAATTCCCGACCCTGGAGGACGTCCTGCGCCGGTTCCTGTCCGAAACCGGGGTCCGGCCGGCCGCCGTCGCCCTGGGGATAGCCGGCGTCATCCGCCGGAACCAGGTGGAGATGATGGCGAACCTGCCCTGGAAGCCGGATGCGGCGGCCATGTCCGCCAATCTCGGGCTCCCGCCCATCCTCTTCCTGAACGACCTGGAGGCGGCGGCCTGGGGGGTGTCGGTGCTGGGCCCTTCGGGCCAGGCGACCCTCCTGGAAGGCGAATCCGATCCGGACGGCAACCGCTGCCTCCTCGCCGCGGGCACCGGCCTGGGGGAGGCCGGCATCGTGCGGACCGCGGAGGGCTGGCTTCCCTTCCGTTCCGAAGGCGGCCACGCGAACTTCGCCCCGCGGGACGAGCTGGAAATCGAGCTCCTCCGCGCCCTGCAGGCGCGCTACGGGCACGTGAGCTTCGAACGCGTCCTGTCCGGGCCCGGGCTCTACAACATCTACAAGTTCCTGCGCGACACGGGGAGGGGCGCCGAGCCCCCGTGGCTGCACCGCCGGCTGCGGGACGGATCCCCCGGGCGCGTGATCACCGATTGCGCCATGACGGGCGAAAGCGAGCTGTGCGAGAAGGCTGTCGGCCTCTTCGTGCGCATCTACGGGACCGCGGCCGGCAACCTGGCCCTCAAGACCCTGGCCACCGGCGGCGTCTGGCTCTCGGGCGGGATCGCACCGCGCCTCCTGTCCCGCCTGCAAAGCGAGGAATTCCGCGAATCCTTCCAGTCCAAGGGGCGCATGCGTGGCATGATGGAGCGGATTCCGGTGCGGGTGGCCACCGACGGCCGGCTCGCGGTGCTGGGAGCCGCCAATGCCGCCGTCCACATGGTGCTGGAGTCGGCACACCTGTCCCCGGCCGGCCGCTGAACGCGCTCAACCTCCGTGATGAAGATGATGATTGGGATGTTGCGCGTGCCTGGCGAGCCGGTCCTTGATGCACTGGATCAGCTGGCGCCGGGTGGCGAATTCCTGATCATCGAGATGGTTGATGAGGTTATGGAGATTGATGGTCCGGTCCAGGCCGTAGACGAAGTCCTGTTCCTGGTCCACGTACCGGAGGCAGAGCTCCTTGCTGGCCGGGAAGCGGACGTCCTTGAAGGTGCGCTTCAGGAAGGCGTCGTCCAGCAGGACGCCGTCGGCGTCGCTCTCCTCCCCGGCGGCGGCCTCCTCGGCCGAATGCGTCCAGTCCACGTCCTTTTTCCGGGGGCGCAGGCGCCAGAAATGCGCCGGTTCTCCGTGATCCGCGTCGTCCGGCTTCTCATCCGCCATGGGACCCTCCATTCTGCGCCGCATTCCGCTCTCCCGGGAACGGGTACCGGGGGAACCGGCGGCAAGCCGCCTTCTCCTCAAAAATAAACCCTTCCGGGGAGGAGGGGTCAGGATTCCCTTTCGCCCCTCCTGATGCTAGAATTGCGGAGTCGCTTCGGCTCGAGGGAGGGATGGATGGCGGGGAATCCGCCGGAACATGAGGAGGCTGCGGCCCTCCGGCGCCGCGTGGCGGAGCTGGAAGCCGAGCTTGCCGCCGTGCGCAAGGCCGCGGAGGCGGCCGGCGAGCCCCTGGCCGCCCGGGAGGTCCTGCTGGCCAGGGCCGAGAAGGGCATCCACCTCGGCAGCTGGTTCTACAACGTGGCCGCCGGCGAGGTGAAGTGGTCCGAGGAGCTCTACCACATCCTCGGCTACGACTCCTCCCGGGACCAGCCCTCGGTGGAGAAGTATTTCGACGTGGTGCACCCCGAGGATCGCGAGAAGGTGGCCCGCGACCACCAGTCCCTGATCGAACGGGACGTCCTCATCCACCAGGAATACCGGATCAAGCGGCCGGACGGGACGGTGCGGGACGTCCTGGTCGATCCGGTGGTCGTCCGCGACGCGGACGGCAACATCGTGCGGATGGTGGGGACGGTCCTGGACGTCACCGAGCGCAAGCAGCTGGAGCTGCAGCTCCGGCAGAGCCACAAGATGGAGGCCGTGGGACGGCTGGCCGCCGGGGTGGCCCATGACTTCAACAACCTGCTGTCCGTGATCGGCGGGAACATCGACCTGCTCCTGGAGGGCCGCCCCGACGACAGGCTGCGGCGCATCCGCGAGGCCGCCGAGGTGGGCGCCGCCCTGACCCGGCAGCTCCTGGCCTTCAGCCAGCAAAGCGTGGTCCGGCCCGGCCTGCAGGACGTCGGGGAGGTGATCCGGGATACCTCCCGCATCATCGAGCGGCTGATCGGCGAGCATATCTCCATCCGCATGGACCTGTCCGGGGAGCGGTGCGCCGTCCTCGCCGACCGGGCGCAGCTCCAGCAGATCCTCCTCAACCTGTGCATCAATTCCCGGGACGCCATGCCCGGAGGCGGCCTCATCCGGATCGCCATGGAGCCCATAGCCGGGGATACCGGCGTGACCGGCGCGGCTGCCGAGGTTCCGGCCGGGCAAGGCGGCGCCTCGGGCTGGGTCCGCATCATCGTCGAGGATACCGGGACGGGCATGGACGAGCCCACGCGGGCGCGCGCTTTCGAGCCGTTCTTCACCACCAAGGATCCCGGCAAGGGCACGGGCCTGGGGCTGCACGCCGTCCAGGAGGCGGTCACCCGCGCGAACGGCCGCATCGCCATCGATTCCGACCCCGGCCGGGGCACCCGCGCCATCGTCCTGCTCCCCCGGCGGAACGCGGAGCCGGCGGCCTCCCCGCGCCCGAGCGAGCCGCCCCGCGGCGGCGGGGAATCCATCCTGGTGGTCGAGGACCATCCCGCCCTGCGCGAGCTGATCCGGTGTTTCCTGGCCGACGCCGGGTACGGCGTGCACGTGGTGGGTCGGCCCGGGGAGGCCGAGGTCCTCTGGGAGCGGGAGCAGGGCGGCATCGATCTGCTCGTCACCGACCTGGTGATGCCGGAAAAGAGCGGGCGCGCCCTGGCGGCGGAACTCGTCGGGCGGAAGCCCTCCCTCAAGACCCTTTTCATCTCCGGCTACGCCCAGGGCTCGGGCTCCGAGAAGCGGGTGGATGGCCCTTACCTCCAGAAGCCGTTCACCCGGGTCGAGCTGCTCCATACCGTGAGGGCCATCCTGGACGGCGTCTGGGACGGCGACGGCACCCGGCGGGCAGCCTCGGCCCCCCAGGCCGCCGTGGATACGGCCGGTTCCGTCAGGCCGGCCCGGCCCCGCGACCCCTGAAAAGGCCTGCTTTCGACCCCATCTCCTTTCGACCCCTTGAATGGGCCGGAAATGGCCTTTCCTTGCAGAAAAACGGCCATTTTCCTAACTTTGGCCGTGTAAAAGCGAAACCGAAGTCTTCCTCCCCGGACTTGCCATGCTGAACGAGTATCTACCCTTCATCCTTTATGCCTTGGCGGTGGTCGGTATCGGGGTGGGCGCCATCGCCGCCTCGTCCCTGCTCGGTCCCAAGAAGACCTATAGCCGCGTCAAATTCGAGCCCTACGAGTGCGGCGTCGACCAGAAGGACAACCCCCACAAGCCCTTCGCGCTCAAGTTCTACACCTTCGCCCTGCTGTTCATCCTCTTCGACATCGAGACCATCTTCCTGCTGCCCTGGGCCATGGGGTTCCGGAGCTTCGTGGGGGGCTGCGCCTTCTTCGCGGTGCTCTTCTTCCTGACCGTCCTGGGGCTGGGCCTCTTCT
>CBILQL010000307.1:0-6412 GCA_966238865.1 uncultured bacterium | reverse complement strand
GCTGCTGATGGCCGAACTCGAACGCACCGAGCATGGCGACAGCGGCCGGGCGCGGGGCCGTCGCGTCTCCACTCCGCGGGGCGGGGCGGGAGGATGGCCGCCATGTCCTCGCCGTAGCCGAGCAGGTTCTGGACCAGGGCCGCGTGGAACGGGGTCCCGGTGAGGCGGCAGGCGCCGTCGATGAGGGCGGCGTCCACCAGGGCGATGCCGAAGCCGGCGGTGAGGCCGTTGAGGCTCTTCGCCTCCGCCGCCTTGCGCACGGCCGGCTCGCAGATCTGGTGGAGGTTCCAGACCGGGGCCGGGTCCATCTCCAGGTAATGCGACAGGGCCAGGCGCAGGGACAGGGAGAGGTCGTGGATATTGTCCGCATGGGTCTTGTGGGCGCCCTTGTCGAACCAGAGGGGCGGGATGCCGGAGGCGCTCACGCCCGTGACCGTCCGGCCGTCCCCGGCTTCCAGCCTGAGCCGCAGGTGGAGGATAGGCATCTGCGTCATGGTCGCGCGCCCGAAACGGAAGGGCATGCGCGTCAAAACCTGACGGGAGAATACCGATGCCTCGGCGATCTTCAGCTTGGGAATTATTGCCATGACGATACCGGAATTTTCATTCGCGTCACATTTCTCCCTGACAGGGCGTGAGACATAGCCCCCCAACGTGCCGGCTCAGAGATGAATCTACCGCCAGAATATGCTTTTGTCAAAAAGTTTTTCGTGGGAAATTTCCTTCTAGGTTATAATATTGGCATAAATATGTGGTCCGCCATATATTAGGATTTTGAAGATAGGAGTGGGTATGGAGTTGGATATCAAGAGGCTGACCTCCATCAAAAGCGCCGCCGCTTTCCAGGAGCGGATGCGGGAACTCGCCCTGGATCTCCCCGTGGACGAACAGATCCTGCCTGCCCCGGAGTCCCCCCTGGCGAAACCGCTCCGGATCGGGGGAGGGTCCCAGGAAGGGCCGGCCTTTACGGTCGGCAACCGGTACACCATCCATCCCATGGAAGGCTGGGACGCCACCCCCGACGGGCATCCCACGCCGGACCTGGTCCGCCGCTGGCGGCGCTTCGGCGAGTCCGGGGCCAAGCTCCTGTGGGGGATGGAGGCAGTGGCCGTGCGGCCCGACGGCCGGGCCAACCCCAACCAGTTGATGATCAACGCCGACACCATCGACGCCATCCGGTCGGCGGCCGACGACGCCCTCGCGGCCCATGCGTCCCTGTACGGCTCCGCCTCCGACCTGCTCTGGGGCCTGCAGCTCACCCACAGCGGCCGCTTCTGCCGTCCCAACGACAAGAAGAAGCTCGAGCCCAAGCTGGCCTACGCCCATCCCATCCTCAACCGCAAGTTCGGCCTGCCCATGGACCATCCCGTCCTCGCGGACGACGAGATCCGGGATATCATCGATCATTACGTGCAGGCGGCGGTGCTGGCCGAGAAGGCCGGCGTGCCTTTCGTGGACGTGAAGCAATGCCACGGCTACCTGGGCCACGAGTTCCTGTCCGCCTATGCCCGCAAGGGCCCCTACGGCGGCGAGACCCTGGAGCAGCGCGCCGCCTTCGCCCGGGAGATCATCCAGGGCATCCGCCAGGCGGCCCCGAAGCTGATCGTCGGCGTGCGCCTCTCCGTCTTCGACTTCGTGCCCTTCAAGCCCGATCCCCTGCGCGGCACCGGCGGCAACCTCGGGCCCGGCATCCCCGAGGACTACTCCGGCTGCCTGCCCTACAAGTACGGCTTCGGCGTGGACCCGGAGAACCCGGTGGAATACGATCTCGCCGAGACCGTCGCCTACCTCGCCATGCTCAAGTCCTGGGGCGTGTCCATCGTGAACGTCACCTGCGGATCGCCCTATTACAATCCCCACATCCAGCGCCCGGCCCTGTTCCCGCCCTCGGACGGCTACCAGCCGGCCGAGGATCCCATCATCAACGTGAACCGGCAGGTGCAGGCGGTCCGCGCCCTCAAGGCCGCGTTTCCGGACATGCCCCTCGTCTCCTCCGGGCTCACCTACCTGCAGGAATACCTGCCGCAGGTGTGCCAGGCCCTGGTGCGCAACGGCTGGACCGACTTCGCCGGCATCGGCCGCATGGTGCTCTCCTACCCGCGCATCATCGGCGACTCCCTGGAGAAGGGAAAGCTCGAGACCAAGTACATCTGCCGCACCTTCTCCGACTGCACCACGGCGCCGCGCAACGGCATGAAGAGCGGCTGCTTCCCGCTGGACGAGCACTACCGCGCCAGCGAGACGGGCGAGCAGGTGCGGGCCCTCAAGAAGGCCGAGAAGGAGCGCCTCAAGGCGTCGCAGGGGGCGGTGAAGTCGGCGGTTTGAGCGCCGGCGCGGCTTTCAGAGGATCTCCCGGATCCTCGCCCCGCCGATGAGCCGATCCCCGTCGTAGAAGGCCGCGCTCTGCCCCGGGCTCACGCAATACCCCGGCTCCCGCATCTCCACCGTCACCCAGCCGTTTCCCCCCTCGCGGATCACGGCCCGCTTCACCGGCGAGCGGTGCCGGTACTGCACCAGGCATTCCCGCTCCCCGTCCAGGGGCTCGAACAGGTTGAGCCGGTCGGCGCGGAAGCCGTGGCAGTCGAGATCCTCCTTCACGCCGAGCACCAGAGTGTTGGTCTCGCGCTCCAGGCGGCTCACGTACAGCGGCTCGCTGTAGGCCACTCCCAGGCCCTTCCGCTGGCCGATGGTGTAGAAGGGCAGGCCCTGGTGCTCGCCCATGTCCTCGCCCCGCGGCCCCCGGATGCGGCCCGGCGCGATGGCGACGCCCTCGCGGGCCGCCCGATCCCGCACGAACTCCCGGTAATCGCCCTTGGGGATGAAGCAGATGTCCATGCTCTCCTTCTTCTTCGCCGTGCGCAGGCCCGCCTCGGCGGCCAGGCGGCGCACCTCGGGCTTGGGCAGGTCGGCCAGGGGGAACAGGGTGCGGGACAGGGTCTCCGGGGGGATGCCCCAGAGGAAGTAGCTCTGGTCCTTGCCGTGATCGCCTCCGCGCAGGATGAAGGTCCGCCCGTCCCGGGCGGAGGTCCGGGCATAATGCCCGGTGGCGATGAAGTCAGCGCCCACGGCCTTGGCCCGCCGCCACAGGGCGTCCCATTTCACGAAGCTGTTGCAGTTGACGCAGGGGTTCGGGGTCTCGCCCGCCAGGTAGGCGTCCTGGAAGGGCTTGATCACCCGCTCCTCGAAGTCCTCCTGCATGTCCAGGGTGTAATGGGGGATGCCGATCTGATCGCAGACGCGCTTCGCGTCCATGGCGCTGTCGGCGGTGCAGCAGGTCTTCTCGGGATCGAAAGCCTCCCCGGGACCCGCTCCCGGTTCCGCCGCGCAGGCCTCCGGCTCCGGCGGGCTCCACAGCTTCATGGTGATGCCCACCGCCCGGTATCCGGCCCGCTGCACGAGCAGGGCCGCCACCGAGGAGTCCACGCCCCCGCTCATGGCCACCGCCACCAGGGGCGGGGTCGCGCCGGTCGCCGGGGGGCGCAGGAAAGGCTCGGAAAGGGTCATCTTCGGTATCCTCGGAGGGCAGTAAATCTAGCCCTTCGTCCCCCGCCAAGCAAGTCGCAGGCCCGATTCCGCCGGGTTTCGCAGGTTTCGGGGTTTACCGTGGGCCGCAAGACACGTATCATTTAAAATCGGATATCCGGCCCTCCATGGCGGAGGACGGACCGGGGCGCACCAGTCCCGGAGGACGGACGGTTTTTCAGCTATGGACTTCTCACTCGATACCATCACCAATTGGCTCACGTCGGGCCGCAACAAGATGCCCGAGCGCGGCAGCGAATACCTCGAGGTGTACCGGCAGGCGGTGGAGGCCGATTTCAAGGCCTACGACCCCGGCTTCACCATCCACAAGTGGCTGGGCTCCGGCGGATTCTGCGACGTGTTCCTGGCCAAGGACGTGAGCGTGCCCGGCAAGGGCCTGCAGACCGTGGTGCTCCGGGTGCTGCGGCCCTCCCTGTACCGGACCCCGGATTCCATGGCCAACAACCGGGTGGTCAAGAGCTTCCTGGCCGAGATCTTCTACAACACCTATCTCACCTCCCAGAACGTGCCCAACGTGGTCAAGATCTTCGACTACGGCAACCTGCACAACAAGCACTACTTCACCATGATGGACTACGTGGACGGGCCGAACTTCACCGAGCTCATCAAGCAGGGCCCCAAGGACGTGAAGGAGCTGATGCGGCGCATCATCTTCATGAACGCGGTGGCCGGGGTGGTGGGGGAGATGCACTTCCGCGGGGTCATCCACCGCGATCTCAAGCCCAGCAACATCATCGTCAAGGGTTGGGAGCCGTACCTCAGCGACCTGGGGGCCGCGCGCTGGATGCACGTCAAGGACGACGTCGCCGACGAGCAGCTCGTGGTGCTGGGCACGCCTTCCCACATGTCCTACGAGCAGCTCGAGGGCGACTATTACAAGGTCGACCACCGCGCGGACATCTTCGCCCTGGGGGCCATGGCCGCCTTCGCCTTCACCGGGGTCTTCCCCTTCGTGGAGCGGGAGGAGATCGACTACGTGCGGGAGGGCATCACGGCGCTCACCCGCGTGGAGCCGAACATCCCCGACATCCCCTTCCGCAAGGGGAACAAGCTGCGCGAATTCCTGCTCAAGTGCATGCACCGGGACATCGATCAGCGGCCGAAATCGGTGGTAGAATTCCAGCACGCCCTGAACACCTGGATCCTGGAGCTGTGACGGGGCGGGGAAGTACGTAGTTTTTCCTTATCATGGAGGCCCTGCAAACGTGGTAATCGCGGTGGATTTCGACGGGACGGTGGTGGAGCACGAGTTCCCGCGCATCGGTGCCCTGAAGCCCGGCGCCAAGGAGGCCCTGCTGGCCTTCCGCAAGGCGGGGCACAAGATCATCATCTGGACCTGCCGGCACGGCCAGCAGGAGAAGGACGTCCGCGCCTTCCTCAACGAGCACGGCATCCCCTTCGACACCATCAACAATCCCATCATGGGCGCCGACCTCGGGACCCGCAAGGTGTACGCCGACCTCTACATCGACGACAAGGGGATCCGCTACGAGGACAACTGGGACGAGCTGCGCCGATTCATCACCGGCCGCTGAGAACCCCCCATTCCGTCGGGGGCTCTTGGAGCCCCTGACAGGATGGTTGCCCGGCTGCGGCCCGCTGGTCCGGCCCGGCAAATAAACTAATATTGAAGGGCCTATGCCCGGTCTCCGTGTCAAGTTCCGCTTCGCGGCCGCGGCTCTCGGCATCGTCTGCGCCACGTTGCCGGCCGCCGTCCCCGGGCAGCCTCCCCCCGACACCGCGCGGCCCAGGAGCGGCTTCGCCGAGACCTTGCGCAATGCCGACTCCGCCGCCCATGCCGCCCAGGACACCTTGCTGGCGCGGACGGATCGGCCCGATTCGGTCGCCGACACGGCCAAGCTCGTCCGCAAGGTCTATCGCTGGACCACACCCTATGCCGCCTCCGTGCCCTGTCCGGCGGCTCTCGAAGGCGCCTCGGATTGCTGGCGCCGGGATTCCCGGCTCGCCGTACAAAGCACCGGTTTTCCCGCCGCCCGCCAGTGGACGCTGTCCCTGACCCGGATGGAGCCGGCGCCCCTGGAATCGCCGTTCTTCCCCGCCGTCCGGAACTCCCCCTATGGAGAAGGCGGCCTCCTGCCGCCCGACCAGTACGCCCGCAAGCGGATCGGCTCGGATGTCATCGCCCTGGAGGATGTCTGGACCCCGGTGATTCCCCTCGACACCCCGGTCACCACCGTGGGGTGGGAGCGCGGAGCCCTCACCCTCAACATGTTCCGCCTCAAGCTGCGCCGCATGCTGTCCGAGAGCGCGTACCTGGGGCTCGACTTCTATTCCGCCACCGCCGATTCCCAGGACTACGATTACCAGTTCAACGTCCACCAGCCCTATCTCAGCGGCTGGGGATTCCTCGGGAAGATCTATCCGCCCATCGATCGCGACAGCGCCTCGCTGGTCATCTCCGGCATCACACCGGCCTTGGACGCGGTCGACTTCCGCCCCCGCGTGGGCTTCTGGCTCGACACGGCGAGCGTCTTCGAGGTATTTCTGGACCGGGTCCGGAACCATTCCCAGCTCGCCTGGCCCCGGCTCCCCGGCGCCCCCCCGGAATCGGGTCCCGCGGATTCCGTGCAGGCGTCGATGCCGTCCACCCTGTCCGCCTGGACGGGCGGCGCCGTGCTGGCCCACGGAGGACGGGGATGGTCCTCGCAATTGGAAGCCGCCGGCACGGCCCTGGAAAAGGTCACGCGCCGCGTGGACGATACCTCGAGCGGGACCGGCGGCAATGGCACGCCGGTTGATCAATGGGAAGGAGTCGTCCAGCGGTTGCGCGGCCGGGTCTCGGCCCCGGGCTTCCCGGCGTCGCCGTGGCTGTAGGCCGAGGCCCGCAATGAGATCTGGCGCGGGGATC
>CBILQL010000306.1:0-6421 GCA_966238865.1 uncultured bacterium | reverse complement strand
GGCGCGACTGGGCGGGGACGAGGTCGCGGTGCTGATGGAGGATGCGAACTCCGGGGGTGAGATAGTCCGCCGGGTGCGGGCCATCCAGGCCGGGTTCCGGGACGCCTTCCGCGCCGGCGGCCGCGAGACCTACCTTTCCCTTTGCGCCGGCATCGTCCAGGGGCCCGGGGGGTACAGCTCCCCCGAGGAGGTGCTCCGGGACGCCGGCATCGCCCTGGGGCGGGCCAAGGCCCAGGGCAAGGCGAGCTTCTGCGTCTTCGACGCGGGGATGCACGAACGGGCCGTGTCGCTGCTGAACCTGGAGACCGACCTGCGGCACGCCATCGAGCGGGACGAATTCCGGGTCCACTACCAGCCCATCATGGATCTCGCCGGCGGCGGGCTGGCGGGCTTCGAGGCGCTCGTGCGGTGGCAGCATCCCGAGCGGGGCCTGGTGCCGCCGATGGAGTTCATCCCCGCGGCCGAGGAGAGCCAGATCATAAACGACATCGGGCGCGTCGTCCTCGAAAAGGCCTGCGCGCGCATGCGCTCCTGGCAGCGCGAGCATCCCCGGAGCCGCGGACTGACGATGAGCGTGAACGTGTCTGGCAAGCAGTTCCGCCAGCCCGACCTCATCGATCAGATCAAGCGCACGGTGGCCGGAGCGGGTCTCGACCCGTCCTGCCTGAAGCTGGAAGTGACCGAGACCGCCATCATGGACGATCCCGACGCGGCCGCGGAGATGCTCTCCGATCTGCGGGCCGCCGGCATCGGCCTGCAGATCGACGATTTCGGGACCGGCTATTCCTCCCTGGGATACCTGCACAGGTTCCCCATGCACGCGCTCAAGATCGACCGCTCGTTCGTCAAGCTCATCGGGCCCGGGGGCGAGAACTCTGCGATCGCCTCCGCCATCGTCTCCATGGCCCATAACCTGGGGATGCAGGTCATCGCCGAAGGCATCGAGACGCCGGCGCAACTGAGCATCCTCAAGGCGATGCAGTGCGACTACGGCCAGGGATTCCTCTTCCACAAGCCGCTCGATGAATCCCGCGCCGGGGAGCTCATCGCCTCCCGGGCCTGAACCGTCCCATGCCGCCCGCGGCGCGGCGCTAAGCTTCCGATAGCCTGCGCATATCCGCCTGCGCGCCTCCTCCCGGCGCCGGCCCACTCTCCTGTTGGGAATCGGCCGGTCCGATTTTATTTTCCCTTGTCACGCATACTGTCCGTCCCCTACCGCCCACCCTGGAGCCGACCATGCCCAGCCAAGCCGAGGAACGCCGTTTGCGGGAAAACGCGGAGGGGAAGCGCCCCTGGGGCCTCTGGGGGCCCTACCTGTCGGAACGGCAATGGGGGACGGTGCGGGAGGACTATTCGGCCTCCGGCGACGCCTGGAGCAGCTTCACCCACGACCAGGCGCGATCCCGCGCCTACCGGTGGGGCGAGGACGGGCTGCTCGGCATCTGCGACAGCCGGAGCCGGCTGTGCTTCGCCCCGGCCCTGTGGAACGGCTTCGATCCCATCCTCAAGGAGCGGATGTTCGGCCTGACCAATCCCGAGGGCAACCACGGCGAGGACGTCAAGGAATGCTACTACTACCTGGACGCGACGCCCAGCCACTCCTACCTCAAGGCCCTGTACAAGTATCCCCAGCGGCCCTACCCCTACGAGCGCCTCCTCTCCGGGAACCGCAACCGGAGCCGCCGGGATCCGGAATTCGAGATCACCGACACCAACGCCTTCGATCAGGAGCGCTACTTCGACGTCTTCGTGGAATACGCCAAGCCCGATCCCGAGGACATCCTCATCCGCATCACCGCGGTGAACCGCGGGCCGGAAGCGGCCCCGCTCCACCTCCTGCCCACGCTCTGGTTCCGCAACACCTGGTCCTGGATGGGAGGCCGGGAGGCGGACCTCCCCAGGCCGTCCCTGCGGGCCGTGCGCCGGGGAGTCCTCGCCGAGCATGCGCATCTGGGGCGCTACCTGCTGGCCGCCGCGCCCGCCTCGCCGGACGGGCGGGAGCCGGAGTGGCTGTTCTGCGAGAACGATTCCAACCATGCGCGGCTATGGGGCGGAGTGAACCCCACGCCGTGGCCCAAGGACGCCTTCCACGACTACCTGGTGGGAGGGCGCCGCGATGCCGTCAGCCCGGTCGGCGCCGGGACCAAGGTCGCGGCCCATTACCAGGCCCTGCTGGGGCCGGGGGAGTCGGCGGTCCTCCGCCTTCGCCTGTGCCGCGAGGACCTGGCGGACGGGGGCCACTCCGGCGTATCCGGCGACTGGGCGGGCGCGCCCGCGGCCATCGACGGGGTCCCTGCGGCCGTCCCAGGCTCGACCGGCATCCCCGCCGGCCTGACCGGCGTCCCCGCCTCCTTCGACGGCGCGGTGGACCGGTGCCGGCGCGAGGCCGACGACTTCTACGCAGGCGTGGTGCGTCCCGAGGATGCACAGACCTACCGCCAGGCCTGCGCGGGGCTGATCTGGAGCCGGCAATTCTACTACTTCCGGGTGAAGGACTGGCTCCGCGGCGACCCGATCCTCGCCCCTCCCCCCGGCCACGTCAACGGGCGCAACCGCGACTGGGGGCACCTGTTCGCCCGCGACGTGATCGCCATGCCCGACAAGTGGGAGTTCCCGTGGTTCGCGACCTGGGACCTCGCCTTCCACGTCATCCCCTACGCGCGCCTGGATCCGGAGTTCGGCAAGCGGCAGATGATCCTCATGCTGCGGGAATGGTACATGCACCCGAACGGCCAGCTCCCGGCCTACGAGTACGATTTCGGCGACGTCAACCCTCCCGTGCTGGCCATGGGCTGCCGCCACCTCTACCAGGCGGGCGCGGAGCGGGGCGGGCGGGACCTGCATTTCCTGAAGCGGGTCTATCCCAAGCTGCTCCTCAACTTCACCTGGTGGGTGAACCGCAAGGACGCCCGCGGCCGCAACCTCTTCTCCGGCGGCTTCCTCGGCCTCGACAACATCGGCGTCTTCAACCGGTCCATGCAGCTGCCGCCGGGCGTGACGCTTGAGCAGGCGGACGGAACGGCCTGGATCGCGCTGTTCTGCATGGAGATGCTGTACTGCTCCCTCGAGCTCGCGTCCGAGGACAGGGCCTGGGAGGACATGGCGGTCAAGTTCTTCGAGCACTTCGCCGTCATCGAGCACGCCCTGAACGGCGAGGGCGGGCTATGGGACGAGCGGGACGGGTTCTACTACGACTTCCTGCGCACCGAGGGCGGTGACATCCCCCTCAAGGTGCGCTCCGTCGTTGGCCTGCTCCCCATGCTCGCCCTGGGCGCGGCGGAGGCCTCCCGCATCGACGGGCTCGGGGAGTTCGGCGCGCGCACGCGCTGGTTCCTGCGGCATACCCCGGCCCTGCGGGACCGCTTCACCGAGCACGAGCGGCCGGACAGGGAGGGGCGGATGGTGAAGCGGCGGATGGCCGCCCTGTGCTCCCGGGCCCAGCTCGAGCGCCAGCTGGCCTACCTCTTCGACGAGGAGGAGTTCCTGTCCCCGCACGGCATCCGCTCCGTGTCCAAGGCCCACGAGAAGCGGCCCTGCGTCATCGACATCGCGGGGAGGCGCCTGGAGGTGGCCTACCTCCCGGGCGAATCGGACAGCAGCATGTTCGGGGGGAATTCCAACTGGCGCGGCCCCGTCTGGATGCCCGTCAACTACATGATCGTGGACGCCCTGCGGCGCTACCACGCCTTCTACGGGGATTCCCTGAAAGCGGAATTCCCGACGGGCTCTGGCCGCCTCATGAACCTGGAGCAGGCCGCGGACGCGCTGTCCGAACGGCTGCTCGGCCTGTTCCGCCCCGACGCGGAGGGCCGGCGCCCCTGCCACGGGGCCTGCGAGCGATACGCCAAGGACCCGGCCTGGAAGGACCTCCTCCTCTTCCACGAATATTTCCACGGCGACACCGGGCGCGGCTGCGGGGCCAGCCACCAGACGGGCTGGACGGCCCTGGCCGCGAGCCTGGCCCGCGACATGGCGCGACGGGCGGGGGAGGGGAAGGCCGCGGAGGCGGGGAAATCCGCGGAGGCCGCAGAAGAAGTGGAGGCCGAGGCCCTCCGGTGAAGCCGGTCGCCGGGGCATGCCATGAACATCCTGCTGTGGCACATCCTCACCCTGGCGTCGTTCGGGATCTCCGCCGCGGTCGGCGCGGCCTGCCTGCGGCGCAGGAGGGTCGGGGGCGCGTTCGCCTACGCCTTCGTGGCCTTCAGCCAGGCCGGCTGGACCCTCGGCTTCATCCTGGAGCATGCGAGCCGCAGCGTCGCCTCCAAGCTCTTCTGGCACAGCGTGCAGATCCTGTGCGCCGGCGGCTGGTGGCTGGCCTTCATCGCCTTCGCGCGCGAGTTCGTCCGCCGGCGCGTGCCGCGTCCCGCCCGCGCCTACGCGCTCCTCTCCCTGCCGGCAGCGGTCTTCGCCATCCTGGCCTTCACCGACCCGCTCCACGGCCTCCTCCGCGCGGATGTCCGCCTGGAGGGGGAGGGCCCTCCCGGCCTCATCTACGCCTTCGAACCGGCCTTCCTGGCCGGGGTGGCGATCCTGGCCGCCGGACTCGGCTACGGACTCCTCCTCATCGGCGCGCGCATGGCGAAAGTCTTCCCGGCCCAGCGCCGCCAGGTGGCACTGGTCTTCGTGGGCAACGCCCTGCCCCTGCTCGGGACGCTGCTGACGGTCACGGCCCTGCGCGCCTCCCCCTACCGCGATCTCAGCCCCTTCACCTTCGCCCTCGGGAACCTGCTGGTGGCCGTCGGCCTGTTCCGCTACGGCCTGTTCAACGTCGTCCCCATCGCCCGGGAGCGGATCATCGAGGAGATGGAGGATTGCATCATCGTCGTGGACGCCGAGAAGCGGGTGATCCACCTCAACCGATCCGCCGCCGCGCATGCGCGCCCGGGCGCCAAGGTCCTGGGCCGCCCGGTGACGTCCCTGTTCCCGGGCCTGGACAGGGGGTGGGGGGCGCCGGGCGAGGCCGAGCGCGCCTACGAGATCGAGGAGCCCGCTCCGGACGGCCCGCGCTGGTTCGAAGCCAGGATCCGCCCTTTGCGGGACGTGGACGGCGCGCTGCTCGGGAACGTGGCCATGATCCGGGACATCTCGGCCCGCAAGCGGATGGAGCTGGAGCTGGCCGGGCACCGCACCCGCCTCGAGGAGCTGGTGGCCGAGCGCACCGCCGAGCTCTCCGCCGCCTACGAGCGCCTGGCGCAGCAGGTGAGCCTGAGCGAGAAGGCGGAGGACAACCTCCGCCAGGCCCAGAAGATGGAGGCGGTGGGGCGGCTGGCCGGCGGCATCGTCCACGATTTCAACAACCTCCTGGTGCCGATCCTCGGGTACGCCGAGCTGGCGCGGATGGAGGCCAAGCCCGGGACCCGCCTGCACGTGGAGCTGGGGCAGATCGAGGAGTCCGCGCGCCGCGCCTCCGATCTGGTCGCGCAGATCCTGTCCTTCAGCCGCAGGCAGGTCCTGGAGTTCCGGATCCTGGATCTCAACGACGAGATCCGGAAGTTCGCCAAGATGCTGGGCCGCTTCCTCGGCGGCGGCGTCCGCCTGGAGCTGCGCCTGTCGCCCTCCCTGCATGCGGTCAGGGCCGACAGGACCCAGGTGCAGCAGATCCTCCTGAACCTGTGCGTCAACGCGCGGGACGCGATGCCGGACGGCGGGCGCCTGATTATCCACACCGCGAACGGGCCGCTCGAGGACGACTCCGGCGGGGGCCCCCCGGCCGGGGGGCCGGGCGCGCCCGGCGTGCTCCTGTCCGTCCGGGACACCGGGGCCGGGATGGACGCGGAGACGCTGAAGCACGTCTTCGAGCCTTTCTATACCACCAAGCAGGACGGGAAGGGCACCGGCCTGGGCCTGACCGTCGTCTACGGGATCGTGGAGCGCCACGGCGGCCGCATCCGGGTGACGAGCCGGCCGGGATTCGGGACGGACTTCCGGCTGCATTTCCCCGCCGCATCCGCGCCTCCGGCTTCGGGCGAGTCCCTGGCTCCGGAAGGCCGTATCTTCCTGGCGGGAATGGAATCCGTCCTGGTGGTTGACTCCGACGAGGGCGTGCGGAGGCTGGCCCGCGACGCACTGGCCGCCCACGGCTACCGCGTCAGCCAGGCGGCGGGAGCCGGCGAGGCCTGCGAGGTGGCCTCGGGCCTCAAGGGCCCCATCGACCTGCTGCTCACCGACGTCGAGCTGCCCGACATGGGCGGGCCGGAGCTCTTCCCGAAGCTGAAGAGCCTCCATCCCGGGCTCCGCGTGCTGTACATGTCCGGCTTCGCGGAGCGCCTGGCCCAGGAGGAGAGGCACGGCGCCGGCGTCCTCAAGAAGCCCTTCGCGATCCGGAACCTGCTGGAGGCCGTGCGCCTTGCGCTCGGCCGCCTCGTTCCCGCCGGGACCTGAGGAAGCGGCGGGAACCGATCCGTCGGAGGCCGGGACGTAA
>CBILQL010000305.1:0-6426 GCA_966238865.1 uncultured bacterium | reverse complement strand
CAGGAGTGCCTCGCACGCGTTGTCGAAGCCTTCGTCGGGGGCGGTGTCGTAGAGGGAGGCGCCGTTGTTGAAGCGGGGATGGAAGGCCGGCAGCTTGAGGCTCCGCGCCAGGGCGATGTGGCCGGCGGGGACGAGGCCCAGGTGCTCCTCCCGGATGGGGGCTCCGGGAAGGAGGTGGGGAGGGATGATGCCGCAGAAGAAGCTGCGTGGATACCAGGTTTTCTGGTACCACCCCAGGCCCTGGGGCATGGGCGCTAGCCGCCAGCTTTCCGGGTCCCCGAGCACCAGCCGCTCCGGCGTGAGCGCGTCCTCCGGATCCTCCAGGTTGGGCAGCGGGAGCCCGTCCACGGCCTCGCGGACGTTCTTGACGGCCAGGCCCTTCCCCATGGGGTTGCGCGGATAATGGAAGGGCGCGTCGGGCCGGCTGCGCGCGTCCTTGCCGCCGTAGGCGTTCTCGTAGCGGATTTCCATCCGCTCGAAGGGCGCCGGATCGGTGAAGAGGGGCGGCCTGCCCTTCCGGTGCACGCATTTGCGGTCGCCGAACACGCGGATCACCTTCCGCCCCCGCCCGTCCACCTGGAGTCCCGCGTCCATTCCCGCCGCCGGGACGCCTTCGGGGGCATGGGCGCAGCCTATGAACACCACGTCGGTGAGGGCCTTGAAGGGGACCAGGTCCGCTTCGAACTTCACCGTCGCGGTCTCCGCGTCGCCGAAGCCGTAGTACTCGTCGATGCCGGCCAGGGGGCCGTCCTTCGCGGCCCGCGCCGCGGCCCCATCCGGGACGATATCGTAGGTGCGCTTGAGCAGCAGCGAGAAGATCGGGTTCCCGTCCCCGTCCTGGCCCGTCAGGACGGCGGTTTCCGGCTTCCCTTCCGCGGCCCGGCCCATTCCCGCCCTCAAGGATTGAGCATGACGGCGGCGCCGCCCTTGACGATGTTCACGGCGCTGGCGTCCGAGGTCACCATGGCCCCCTTCTGGGTGAGGGCGGTGTCGGCCTTGATCTCCACCACGCCGCCGGAGAGGTTGGCGGAGCCCTTGCCGTTCAGGGCCAGGGCCGTTCCCTTCACGGCCGCGTTGGCAGTGCCTTCCACGGTGGCGCTGACGTTCCCCTTCACGGTGACGTTCTGGCCCTTGAGCTCGATGGTCCCGTCCATCTTCAGGCTCAGCCTGCTCTGGCCCACCTTGAGCAGGATCTCCTGCTTGGCGTCGAGGGTGAGCTTGCCCGCGTCCCCTTCCAGGGTGACGGTGATGTTGCCGGAGCCGTCCTTGAGGGTGATTTTGTGGCCGCCGTCCTCCATCACCAGGGTGTTGCCGCCGGTGGTCTTCAAGGTGATGGCCTGGCCCTGGTCGTCGAGCGTGGCCTCGTTGCCGGCGGCGGTCCTGAGCCCGATGCTCTTCTTGGTGTCGTCGAGGGCCAGGGAGTTGCTCCCCGAGGTCGTCAGGGCGATGCCCTTGGCACCGCCGTCGTCGTTGAGGGCGGCGGAATGGCCGCCCGCGGAGCCGATGTGCACCCCGGTCTTGCCCTCCTTGTCCTCCAGCGTCACCGCGTTCCCGGAATGGGAGCGCATCATGTTCTGGGACTTGTTTGCCGCCTTGACCGGCGAACCCTTGGCGGGGTTGGGCACCGCGCCCAGGCCGATGGGGCGGTCCAGGTCGCCGTCCACGAAGCCGATGGCGATTTCGGTGCCGGTGTGCAGGGGGAAGTGCATGCCGTAGCCCGGGCCCGCGTAGGGCTGGGCCAGGCGGATGGCCTTGCTGGCCTGGACGTCCTGCTCCTCGGCGGGGTCGAAGAACATCTTCACCTTGTACCGACCCTCGTCGTCGATGTAGGCGTACTGCCCCTTCTGCCCGTCCACGAGGGCGGTGAGGATGCCGTTCACCCGGGGCTTGGGGGTGGCGAGGGGCGGCCGGTACACGGTGGCGGCGGGGATGGCCTCGAAGGCGCAGCGGTAATGGGCGGCCGGCCCCCGCGAGGCGTCCTCGGCCTTGCCCGTGGCGGGGTCGAAGCCGCCCGCGTGGGCTACGCGGGTGATGAGGTATTCGCCGTCGAAGCCCTCGGCGGCGGCCTCGGAGAGCTTGAAGCGGTATCCGGGGCGCGCGTCGCGGAAGACGCCGGTGCCCTTGTAGACGACCCGCCCGCAGGCGAACATCTCGGCGCGGATCCGCGCCTTGCGCGCGGCCTCGTCGGTGGTCTTCACGTGGTCGCCGAAGTGGTGGTAGCCCCCGGGGCCCACCAGCTCGTGCTGGCCGAGGACCTTCACCTCCGGGGTGCGGTAGTTGTAGTCCTTGACGGAGGCGCGGCCGGTCACGTAGCGCACCGACATCTCCAGGGAATCCACGTACTCGCGCCCCTCGTCGTGGGAGAGGCCGCCCTCGGGCTTGAAGGGGAGGTCCGGGTGCTTCGGCAGGGGCTTCACCGAGCGCGTCCCGCTGGCCATGACGAGCACGTCGCGATCCTCCTCGTGGGTCCAGAACCAGTATATCCCCTCGTCCTCGAGCAGCCGCTTCACGAAGTCCCAGTCCGTCTCGTTGTACTGGACGGTGAACTCCCGCTTGGGGTAGTCCTTGAGCGGCTCCTCGACCTTGGCCTCGAACCGGAAGGCCTTGCCGGCCTCGAGGTATTCCCCGAGCACCTCTCCGACGATGGCCTGCACGTTCTTGTTGTGGAAGATGCGGCTGCGCAGGTGGTAGGCGGGATATTTCAGGCTGGGTTCGATGGTGAAGTCGTAGTGGAAGTCGACCTTCGACGCGCCGTCGCTCTCCGGAACCACGGTGAAATGGGTGATGATGCCGAAGTGCCGGATGGCGTAATCCCGGCCCTTGACCGCCAGGATCGCGGCGTTGCCGATGGTGTCGTCGTACTTGAGCGGGACGTCGGAGGCGACCGCCTTGACCCGGAAGACGAAGTTCTCGGAGAGGGCTTCCTGGCCGGCGAACTCGAGGACCCGGAAGGTCCCGGGGGAATGGCCGCCTATCTCCAGGGTGAAGAGAGAAGTCTCAGGGGATGCCATGAACAGCTCCGGTTTCTCGTGGGCCCCGGTGGGCCGAGCGTGGAAGATACGCGCTGCCGGGGATGCCGCAAGTCCCTCGTGCGCCCCGCGGCTGGGCGCCGGGCGCGTGGCGCCGCCCGCGCCCGCGCCCGTCAACCGGGCGGCATCGCAGCGTCAGGGAATCAGGACTTGCCGGCCCCCTCGGGCTCCCGGGTTCCGCGCTCCATGGCCACGGTATCCCCGGAGGACTCTTCGCGCTCGATGGCGCGGGTGTCCGCGTCGGAGGAGCCGGCGCCTTCCGCCGCGGCATCCCCGGCGCCGGTCGCTTCGGCGTCTGTCGCTTCGACGCCCGTCGCTTCGACGGCCGGCTCCACCATCACGAAGTCGCCGGTGGAGAAGGAGCACAGGAAGCCGCCCTTCCCGTCCGAGCCGATGAACAGGTGGGTATGCACCTGGTTCTCGGCCATGTGGGACAGCAGCTGGCGGGAGATTTCCGGCATCAGCTTCTGGTCGAGGATGGTGTCGATGTTGCGCGCCCCGCTCTGGGCCACCGTGCACAGGAGCACGATGTCGCGCACCACCTCGGGACCGACCGCGAAGGCCAGCTTGTGGCGCTCCATCAGGCGCCGCCCCAGCTTCATCAGCTTGAGGAACACGATGCGCTTCAGCACCTCGCTGTCGAGGGGCAGGAAGGGGACCACCTTGCAGCGGGCCAGCAGGGCCGGCGCGAAATGGTCGGTGAGCTCCTGGAGGATGGCCTGACGGTAGTCGTCCAGATCCCGGGCCTGGCCCGAGGCGTGCAGGGTGGTGATGGTGTCGAGCCCCAGGTTCGAGGTCATGAGGATGACGGTGTTGCGGAAGTTGATGTCGCGCCCCTCGCCGTCGCGCAGCATGCCCTTGTCGAACACCTGGTAGAACATGTTGAGCACGTCCTTGTGCGCCTTCTCCACCTCGTCCAGGATGACCACGGTGTACGGGCGCTGGCGCACGCCTTCGGTGAGCACGCCGCCGTCGCCGTATCCCACGTATCCGGCGCTGGCACCCTTGAGCTGGGTCACCGACATGCTGTCCTGGTACTCGCTCATGTTGATGGTCACCACGAACTTCTCGCCGCCGAAGAGGATGTCGGAGATGGCGCGCGCCACCTCGGTCTTGCCCACGCCCGAGGGCCCGGTGACCAGGAACACGCCCATGGGGGCTTCCGGGTTGCCGAGCCCCAGCTTGGCGCCCCGCAGGGTGGAGGCGATCTCCTTGACGCCCAGGTCCTGGCCGACCACCCGATCGTTGATGGTCTTCTCCAGGTCCAGCAGGGCCTGGGCCGCGTTCTTGAGCATGTTGCCGGCGGGAATGCCGGTCCATTCGCCGATGATGGCGGCGACCACCTCCTTGCCCACGTGGGCATGGACCATGGGGCTCTCGCCCTGCATGTCCTCCAGCAGCTTCCACTTGGCGTCCATCTCGGCGCGCAGCTTCTCCGGATCCTCCGGCGCCGCCGCCGTCGAGGGAGCGGCCGCACCGGCGGCTCCCTTCGCGGCGGCCCCGTTGGTGGCCGCGGCCCCGGGGGCCGGCTTGCCTTCCTTGGCCAAAGTGAGCCGGTCCTGGATGGCGATGATCTCCTTCACCAGGTCGAGTTCGTTCTTCCACTTGGCCTCGATGGCGTCGGCCTCGTCCTTGACGTTCTCCAGGCGGGCCTTGGCCTTCTCCAGGGGCTCCTTGTCCTCCAGGATGCCGGCCGCGTCGTCCTTCTCCAGGGCGGCTATCTCGATCTTGAGGTTCTCGACGGCCTGGTCCAGGTTGACCAGCACAGGGGGCTTGGCGGTCAACCCCATCTTCACGCGCGCGGCGGCGGTGTCGAGCAGGTCCACGGCCTTGTCCGGCAGCTGGCGGCCGGCGATGTACTTGTGGCTCAGCTCGCAGGCGGCCTTGATGCCGTCGTAGGTGATCTTCACGCCGTGGAACTTCTCGTAGTTGACGCGCAGGCCGCGGAGCATGATGGCCGCGGTCTCCGGGTCCGGCTCCTCGACCTTCACCATCTGGAAGCGGCGGGCCATGGCCGGGTCCTTCTCGAAGTACTTGCGGAACTCGGTCAGGGTGGTGGCGCCCATGATCTTGAGCTCGCCGCGGGCCATCTCGGGCTTGAGCAGGTTGGCGGCGTCGTTCTGGCCCGCCTCGCCCCCGGCGCCGATGATGGTGTGGGTCTCGTCGATGAAGAGGATGATCGGCGTCGGCGAGGACTTGACCTCCTTGATGACCCCCTTGAGACGGTTCTCGAACTCGCCGCGCACCCCGGCGCCGGCGGCCATGAGGCCCATGTCGAGGCCGCGGATCTCGACCTTCTTGAGCACCTCGGGCACCTGGCCCTGGGCGATGCGCAGGGCCAGGCCCTCCACCACCGCCGTCTTGCCCACGCCGGCCTCGCCCACCATGATGGGGTTGTTCTTGCGACGGGGCGAAAGGATGTCGATCACCATGCGTATCTCGTTGTCGCGCCCGAAGATCGGGTCCACCTTGCCCTGGCGGGCCATCTCGGTGAAGTTGACGGTGAAGCGCTGCAGGGCGGAGCCCTCGGCCGGCGCCCCGTCGGCACCGCGGTCGGCGCCCTGCGGCGCCTCGGCGGTCTCCTTCGAATGCGCG
The DNA here is from genome assembly GCA_966238865.1 of uncultured bacterium. GTDB lineage: Bacteria > Fibrobacterota > Fibrobacteria > UBA11236 > UBA11236 > CBILQL01. The sequence continues at coordinate 802 of CBILQL010000305.1, read as the reverse complement.
GTGATTTCCCCGAACTTGGCGATCAGGGTGTCGGCGGAAATGAGGGCGAGCTGGTCGGTGAGCCCGGGGGAGAGGAGTCCCCGGGCCTTCTTGAGGGCGAGGACGACGGCGCCCGTGCGGATGGCGGTCTGCCCCAGGTTGAGGGAGGACTCCATCCAGGCGGCCTCCAGGAGGTTCATCAGGTTCGGATCGAAGGAGGGCTTTCCGGTATTGCCCATCTTCTGCTCTTTCAGGTCCTGCTCGAGGGCGGTCTTGAAGAGCCCGGGATTGATCTTGAAATAGGCCAGGATGTAGTTGAGGTCGCTTTTGCCTTCCTCGAGGGCCTGGGAAAGGAGGTGGGCCACAGTCACCACGTAATGGGTCCGGATCCCGGCCATGCCCGCGGCACCCATGAAAAGGGTGCTCGTGTAATGGTTCATCTTCTCCAGGATGGCTTTCGGCGAATTGGCGATCATGGCGGGGCCTCCGATGGGGGTATTGGACGTCCCGGAAATAGACGTCCCAAAGCCTCGAAAAGTTATAAAAATGCGACCATGATCCCGCCCGGGCCGGCTTCCACCACCCGGAATCGGGACTTTTATCTAGATTCTTGACGGAAAAGGGCGACACGGAGAGGGATTTCCCGGCCGGCTTCCCCCTATCCACGAAAGCATCCGTTCATGGCAAAACCGGGCAAGGGCGCGGCTCCTCAGTTGAAATTCGGCAGGTATAATGCCCTGACGAAATTGGGACAGGGCGCCATGGCCACGGTGTACCTCGCCGAGGACCCGTCCCTCAACCGCATGGTGGCCATCAAGGTCAT
>CBILQL010000304.1:0-6427 GCA_966238865.1 uncultured bacterium | reverse complement strand
ACCGTACCGGCAAGGCCTTCCCCAAGAATCCCTGGGAACAGCTGACCGGCGCCGCCGGCGCCGTGTTCGGGTCCTGGATGAACGACCGCGCCATCGTCTACCGCCGCAAGTACAATATCCCCCATGAATGGGGCACGGCCGTCAACGTGCAGGCCATGGTGTACGGCAACACCGGCGGCAATTCCGGATCCGGCGTGGCGTTCACCCGCGATCCCGCCACCGGCGAGAAGGTGTTCTACGGCGAGTTCCTCATCAACGCCCAGGGCGAGGACGTGGTCGCTGGCGTGCGCACCCCGCAGCCCGTGGCCGAGATGGTCCAGAGCATGCCCAAGGCCTACAAGGAGCTGGACCGGATCCGCACCGTGCTCGAGAAGCACTTCAAGGACATGCAGGACTTCGAGTTCACCATCGAGGACGGCCAGGTCTACATGCTGCAGACCCGCAACGGCAAGCGCACCGGCGTGGCTGCCGTCCGCATCGCCTGCGAGATGGTGCAGGAGAGGTTCATCGACTGGGAGACCGCCGTCATGCGCGTCCCCGCCGATCAGCTCGACCAGGTGCTGGCCCCGATCTTCGACCGCAAGGCGCTGTCTTCGGCGCCCGTGATCGCCACCGGCCTCCCGGCCGGCCCCTGCGCCGCCTCCGGCAAGATCTACTTCAACGCCGATCGCGCGGTGGAAGCCGCCGAGAAAGGCGAGAAGGTGCTGCTGGTCCGCGTCGAGACCTCCCCCGAGGATCTGCGCGGCATGATCGCCGCCGAGGGCATCCTGACCGCCCGCGGCGGCGTGTCCTCCCACGCGGCCCTCGTCGCCCGCCAGATGGGCAAGGTCTGCGTGTGCGGCGCCGCGGCCCTGCATATCGACTACGACGCCCGCACCCTGAAGGTGGGCGACAAGACCTACCACCAGGGCGACTACCTCTCCATCGACGGCACGTCCGGCAACGTCTACGCCGGCCAGGTCCAGACCGCCCCTTCCGAGGTGGTGCAGGCCCTGGTCCAGGGCGACGCCGAGGCCCTCAAGAGCCGCACCTACAAGAACTACGCCCAGCTGATGAAGTGGTGCTCCCAGGCCTCCCGCCTGGCCGTGCGCACCAACGCCGACAACCCGGAGCAGACCCGCCAGGCCGTTGCCTTCGGCGCCACCGGCATCGGCCTCACCCGCACCGAGCACATGTTCTTCGAGGGCGATCGCATCGACGCCATGCGCGAGATGATCCTGGCCGACAACGTCGAGGCCCGCAAGGCCGCCCTGGCCAAGCTCCTCCCCTACCAGCGGGCGGACTTCCTGGGCATCTTCAAGGCCCTGAACGGCTACCCGGCCACGATCCGCTTCTTGGATCCCCCGTTGCACGAGTTCCTGCCCCATGCCAAGGAACAGCAGATGGACCTGGCCCGCAAGCTGGAAATGCCGGTCGAGAAGATCATGGCGCGCGTGCACGAGCTGCACGAGTTCAACCCCATGCTCGGCTTCCGCGGCTGCCGCCTGGGCATCAAGTATCCCGAAATCACCGAGATGCAGGCCCGCGCCGTCATCGAGGCCGCGGCCGAGGCCAAGGCCGCCGGCATCAAGGCCAAGCCCGAGATCATGATCCCGCTGGTCGGCTTCAAGAAGGAGCTGGACCTGCAGATCGCCGTGGTGCATGAGGTGGCCAAGGCCGTCCAGGCGGAGAAGAAGATCAAGGTCGACTACAGCGTCGGCACCATGATCGAGATCCCGCGCGGCGCCCTGACCGCCGACGAGGTGGCCGAGACCGCCGAGTTCTTCAGCTTCGGCACCAACGATCTGACCCAGACCACCCTGGGCATGAGCCGCGACGATTCGGGCAGCTTCCTGCAGCCCTACGTCGAGGCCGAGATCGTGAAGAAGAACCCGTTCGCCAGCATCGACCAGACCGGCGTGGGCCAGCTCATGCAGATCGCCATCGAGAAGGGCCGCAAGACCCGCCCCGACATCAAGCTGGGCATCTGCGGCGAGCACGGCGGCGATCCGGACTCGGTGAAGTTCTGCCACAAGATCGGCCTCAGCTACGTGAGCTGCTCGCCCTACCGCGTTCCCATCGCCCGCCTCGCCGCCGCCCAGGCCGCGGTGGCCGAGAAGAAGGCATCGTCTTCGAAGTCTGCGGGCGCGAAGACGGCCGCGGGAAGCAAGGCCGCGTCCGCCAAGGGCGGAGCCGCCACGGGCAAGGCAGCGAAGGCCAAGCCTGCGGCGTCCAAGGCCGCGAAAGCGTCCGCCAAAGGCGGAGCCGCCAAGGGCAAGGCCAAGGTCGTCGCGGCGAAGGCGCCCGCCAAGGGCGGGGCCGCCAAGGCGAAGAAGTCGCCCAGGCGCGAGCTGGCGATGGCCTGATTCCCCGGGAGATTCTTCCGGCGGATGACTTCCGGGGCGTCTTCCGGATCGGCGAGCCTGACCGCTCGACCGGTCCGGGAGGCGCCCCTTTTTATTTTCCGTGCGCGTCCCGGGATTTCCAGCGGCTTTCCGGGGCTTTCCCGCTACGCTGGACCCCCACCGTCGCCAGGGTTAAGATAGCCCTATGATCGGCATCCGGGTCCTGGCCGCCCTCCATCTCGGGCTCCTCCTTTCCCGCGGCGCCGACAAACCGGAGATGCGGAACTACCGCATGTACCGGAATCCTCCCAAGCCCCTGCTCACCTTGCTGCCCGTTGCGAGCCGCAGCCTCGACAAGCCGGCCCGGGAAGCCTTCGATCAGGCCCTATCCGAGGAAATGCGCCGGCTGAAGTCGTTCCGGATCCTTCCCTTGCCCGAGGCGGTATGGCCCGACTCCCGGGGCCAGCTTCCGGCCGGATCCCTTCCCCTGCTGCGGGAGCGCTACGGAGTCGAGTTCGTCCTCCAGGCCAAGCTGGAGGAGTCTTCCGGACGCAGGATGATCTTCGCCGAGCTCGTCGACACGCGCAACGGGGACATCCGCGCCAAGTACAGCAGGGAGTGCCGGTGCCCATTGGAAGAGCTGATCGCGCTGTCGGCGCCGGAATGCGCGCGCAGGCTCACCACCGCGCCGCGGCTGCACAAGGACAGGAGTTGCGAAGCAGGGATGGCGCTGATTCCGGCGCCTTTCGTCCCCGGAACTCCCGAGCCCGATTCGACGGGACGGCACTGGGGGCCGGGGGCATTCTGCATGGACATGTACGAGTATCCCAACGAATCGGCCGGCGAGCCGGTGGTGGCGAAAACCTGGAGCGACGCCGATTCGCTATGCGCCGTGCGCGGCAAGCGCCTGTGCATGGAGGCCGAATGGGAGCTGGCTTGCGGCGGATGGAAGGGAAATGCCTATCCCTACGGGAACAGGTACGATGGCGCGCGCTGCAATACGGAGAGCGCCACCATCCTGCTTACCGGAAGCGAAGAAGGCTGCCGCAGCCCCTTCGGCGTCTACGACATGTCCGGGAACGTGTTCGAATGGACGGCTTCCGACTGGAGCACCCGCTACCGGGAGAAGGTTGTGAAGGGCGGCAACTGGAACGCCGGCGCCGCCAATTCCACCTGCCAGGCCCGCTTCGGACAGCCGGCCACCACCGCGTCCCAGGCCATCGGTTTCCGCTGCTGTCGCAATCCCTCTCCGTGATACATCCCGAATCCGCGTCTCGTCAAAATAGAGATGTGCCCAAATTCTTTACGCTATTTTGACTGTCGCGATCCACTGCAATCGAAGCGTGCCAGCCTGCCGGAAAGCCTTGGTTTTCTAGGTGAAATCGCCCAAAATCCCGGCATTTCCTCAAGTCGGAAGGCGGAGCACGCTATCCTCGATGGACTGGGAACTTGGTATAATATGCTTACGCGTACTACCTTTTTCAGCGATTCGATTGTGCTACAAGGATTTCCTTAATGGCATCCGAAATCGTCGGCAAATTGGAAAAAGCCTACGAGTCCGGGGATATGGACGAGCTGAAGGCGTCCATCCTCCCATTCGTCCGCAAGAACCGTGACAAGCTCCGGGAGTTCATCCAGGACTTCCAGAGAGTGGAAGGCCCCTGTCCACTGGATCGCCTCATCAAATTCTTCATCATCCAGAACAACATGCCCTTCGATATGAGCCAGTACATGGTCAAGCAGAGTTCGGTGATCAAGAAAGAGATGGAAATTGATCAGGCCCAGCCCGGCCAGGACAAGCAAGCCCATGTGGCGGCCTGGATCAAGCAGAAGGCCGAGGCCCATCGCAGCACGTCGATGTTCGAGCAGGTCTATTGCTTCGAGAAGCTGAAGGAAGAGCTGCTCCCAATCATCGAAGAGGAGTTGGGTCTGCACCCCGAGTCCACCCACGGTCCCGGCGGCCCTGATGGCCGAGGCTCCGACTGAGGCTGGCCACCGGCCGCTGAAGGCCCGTACCCGCCTAGCCGCCTTCCGCGGCGCGCATCAGGATGGGCCGCGTTTGCCTGGTTAGCCAGGCCTCCAGCAAGGCGATGAGCCGCAGACCTTCCGAGTCGCCTCGCGCCCGTGCCTCCTCCCCCGCCCGAAACAGCCAGCCAGACAGCGCGTCCTTCCCCGTCCGGAACAGCTCCTTGTAGGCGGCCCGCAGCATCGCCTCCGCCGCAGGCGGGAAGCCCAGGCGTTCGAGGCCCATGGGATTTAGGCCTCCGTAGCGCATGGGATCCCCCAGCCCCTTGGTGAAGGGGAGCACGTCCTTGATGGCGCGAAGCCCCCCGCCCAGGAAGGCGCCCGCCCCGATGCTTCCGAACTGGTGGATGCCGGTGATGCCGGATATCACGGCCCCCTCGCCCACGGACACGTGTCCGCCCAGGTGGACGGCATTGGCGATGACGACGCGGTCCCCGATGTCGCAATCGTGCCCCACATGGGTGTAGGCCATGAGCAGGCAGTCCGCGCCGATGGACGTGATCCCCGAGGCCCGGGTGCCGCGGTTCACCGTGACGTACTCCCGCAGCTGGGTCCCGCGCCCGATGCGCACGCGGGTCTTCTCGCCCTGGTATTTGAGGTCCTGCGGGCGTCCCCCCACCACCACGCCCTCGGCCAGGGAAACCTCCTCGGCCAGCCGGGAACCGGCATGGATATGGCAGAAAGGCCCGACGCGCACGCCGGCTCCCAGCTCCACGTCCTCGTCGATCAGGACATAGGGCCCCACTTCCGCGTCGCAAGGGACCCGGGTCGAGGGATGGACTATGGCGGCGGGATGGACGGCCATGGCTGGCGGGCGAGGCGGAATCCGCCTCCTAAACCATTGCGGCGATGATGCCGGCCTCGACGGCCAGCTCGCCATTGACCTCGGCGCGCGTCTTCAGGGTGGCGAACCCCCGGCGGTATTTTTCCAGCTCGGCATGCAGCACGAGCACATGCCCCGGACGCACCGGCTTGCGGAAGCGCGCCTCGTTGATGCCCGCGAAGGCCGGGCGCTTGCCGGCGCCGTCCTCGGGGAAGGACAGGGCCACCAGCAGGCAGCAGGCCTGGGCCAGCGCCTCGATCTGGAGCACCCCGGGCATCACCGGGTCTTCCGGGAAGTGGCCGCTGAAGAACGGCTCGCCGAAGCTCACGTTCTTGAAGCCGGTCAGGGATTTCCCGGCCTCGAAGGCGGTGACCCCGTCGATGAGCAGGAAGGGGAAGCGATGGGGCAGGGTATTCAGGATCCCACGGTAGTCGAGTACGGGCTGGGAGCCCGGGGTCATCCGGGTTTCGGGGGTGTCGGCCATGGGATCTCCAGAGTCGGAACGTGGATGTGGCGAGGGGAAAAAATAGTCAATCCCGCAGCCTTGCGAGCAGCTCGTGGTTGACGCCGTGCCCCCCGTTCTTGATTCCGATCTCGGCGCTCGGCAGCTCCAGACCATTGAGGGCCAGATCGCCCAACAGGTCCAGGACCTTGTGACGCGCGGGCTCCGCCGCCAGCCGATACGCCGACGGCGTGAGCAGGGGAAAGGAGCCCTCCCATTCCGGACGTTCCCGGCGCGCCGCATCATGCTCCTCCGGAGTCTCCGCCAGCAGCAGGCCGGCGCCCGCATCCCCGCCCTTCGCCAACCCCGCCCGCCTGGCCTCGTGCCATTCCCGGAGGGTGATCCAGGTGCGCGCCGGCAGGATGTCGTGCCACGCCTGGCCCGGGGAATCCACCCGCACGGTTTCGCTCAGGCCGCAGCGCTCCCAGGTATAGGTCACCGCGAAGCGCGACGAGGGGCGCACGCGGATCCAGCCGCCGTCCCATTCCCGGTCCCAGCGGAGGCGGGTGGTGTATTCCCGCCAGACGGGCGCCAGGGTCCGGCCGGGCATCAGCGCGGCCAGGGCCTCGCGGAAAGGCAGGGCGCTGCCGTCCAGGTTGGGGAGCTCGCCGCCCTCGCAGGCCACGTCCAAGGGATCGTCGGCGAAGAAGAGCAGGGCGGCAAGCAGATGCTCCGGAGTTCTGAGGCTTCCCGCACCGCCTCCGAGCACGGTGGCCCGGCGCGCGGCGCGCGGCAGGCCCGCCAGCTCCGCGG